>JBIIIE010000403.1:0-2765 GCA_044235135.1 Roseomonas sp.
GCGACCTCCATCTTCAAGGAACGCATCGCGCATGGCATGCTGGCGGCGGGGCTGATCACCAAGGTGCTGGGCACGCAACTCCCTGGGCCGGGCACGATTTACATGTCGCAGACGCTGAAGTTCCGCGCCCCGGTGAAAATCGGGGAGACCGTCACCGCCATTGTGGAGGTCGCGGCGCTCCATCCCGAAAAGCACCGCGCGACGCTGAAAACCGTCTGTCTGGTCAAGGGTGAACCGGTGCTGGAAGGGGAGGCCTATGTCTCCGTCCCCTCCCGCGCCGCCATCACCAAAGCGGCGGAGTAAGCCCATGCGCCGCGTTTGCGTTTTCGCCGGCTCCGCCGCCGGCGCCCGCCCTGAATATGCCGCCGCAGCCGCGGCGCTTGGCCGCGAAATCGCCGCGCGTGGGCTTGGGCTGGTCTATGGCGGGGGTGGCGTTGGGCTGATGGGCGCGGTTTCCGCCGCCGCGCAGGATGCGGGGGCTGAGGTGATTGGCATTATCCCCCACGGGCTGGTCGCGCGCGAAGCGGGGGCCAAGCAGCTCAAGGATATGCGCGTGGTGGCTTCCATGCATGAACGCAAGGCGCTGATGGCCGAGCTTTCCGATGGCTTCATCGTGCTGCCCGGCGGCTATGGTAGCCTGGAAGAAGCGGTGGAAACCCTCACCTGGTTGCAGCTTGGCATCCAGCGGAAGGGCATCGTGTTTGTGGACACACTCGGCTATTGGCAGAAGCTGATGGGCGCCTTTGATCACATGCTGGCGCAAGGCTTTGTGCGGGCCGACATGCGCTCCATGGCCATGCTGGCACCTGATGGCGCCGCGGCGCTGGATGCGCTGGCGCGCTTCTCCCCGCCTGATGTGCCGCGCTGGCTCAGCCCTGGGGAAACCTGATGGCGGCGCAGATTTTTAGCGACTGGCGGGCCATCCCCAAGGAAGCGCGCGGCGCCACCGTCGCGCTTGGCAATTTCGATGGCGTGCATCTGGGCCATGTCGCGGTGCTGAAGGCAGCGCAAGCGGCGCGGCCTGAATTGCCGCTCGCCGTGCTGACCTTTGAGCCCCATCCGCGCGAGCATTTCCGCCCCGATGACCCGCCCTTTCGCCTGACGCTGCTGCCGGCCAAGGCGGCCTGCCTTGCCGATGCCGGCGCGCGTTTTGTCTATGCGCTTCGTTTTGACGATGACTTCGCGGCGCTTTCGGCGGAAGCCTTTGTGGAACAGGTGCTGCATAGGGGCCTCGGCGCGAAGCATTTGGCGAGCGGCCCGGATTTCGCCTTTGGCCATCGCCGCGGCGGCGATGTGCGCTTCCTGGCCCGCGAAGCCGCGGCGCGCGGCATGGGGCTTTCCATTGTGCCGCCGGTGGAACAGGGGGGTGAGGCGATATCCTCCACCCGCATCCGCCGGCTGTTGCAGGATGGCTACCCGGATCGCGCGGCGGAAAAGCTTGGCCGGCCATGGGAAATCCGCGGCACGGTGGTGCATGGGGATAAGCTTGGCCGCGTGCTGGGCTGGCCCACGGCGAATATCTGGCTCGATCGGCATTTGGAACCGGCGCGGGGGGTTTATGCGGTCACGGTGGCGCTGCCTGGCGGGGGGACGGCCAAGGGGGTCGCCAATATCGGGCGTCGGCCCACGCTGGGCGGCGATAAGGTGACGCGGTTGGAGGTTTATATCTTCGACTTCGCGGGCGATATTTACGGCCAGGAAATCGGCGTGCGGCTGGTGCAGTTCCTGCGCCCGGATGCGAAGTTTGACGGGCTGGAAACACTGAAGGCCGCCATAGAACAAGATGCGGTCAATGCCCGCGCCGCGCTGGCTTGACCACCCCCATGGCCCGCGCCCATAAGCGCCGCATGAAAACTACGGCGATTTCGATACGAATTACCCGCCCGGCCTTCCACTGAAGGCCGGGAAGCGTCGCCCTTATTTCACCCCTGCCGCCCGCAAGGCCGCCCGAGATCAGCCCGCAAGGCTCAAGAACCATGAATGACAGCCCCAAAGAGGCCCGCGATTATCGCGGCACCGTCTTCCTGCCGCAGACCGGCTTTCCCATGCGCGGCGACTTGCCGAAGCGCGAACCGGATATGCTGGCGCGCTGGGAACGCCTGAAACTGTGGGAAAGGCTCCGCGCGCAATCCAAGGGGCGTGAGGCTTTCGTGCTGCATGACGGCCCGCCCTATGCCAATGGCAATCTGCATATTGGCCATGCGCTGAACAAGATTCTCAAGGATGTGATCAATCGCGCCGCGCAGATGGCGGGGTTTGACGCGAATTACGTCCCCGGCTGGGATTGCCACGGCCTGCCGATTGAATGGAAGGTCGAGGAAGAATACCGCAACAAGGGCCGCGACAAGGATGCGGTGCCCGTTCTGGATTTCCGCGCCGAATGCCGCGCCTATGCCGAACATTGGCTTGAAGTGCAGCGGGAAGAATTCATCCGCCTTGGTGTGGCGGGCGATTGGGCGGATCGCTACGCGACGATGGATTTTGCCTCGGAAGCCGCGATTGCGGGGGAGATCGGCAAGTTTCTGATGAATGGGTCACTCTATCGCGGGCTGCGTCCCGTGATGTGGAGCCCGGTTGAAAAAACCGCGCTGGCGGAAGCGGAAATTGAATATCACGATCATGTCAGCCCGACTTTGCATGCGAAGTTTCCAATCACTTTCGCAGTTCATGATCGAAATGAAGTCGCTCATGACCTTTTAGGCGCAAGTGTAGTGATCTGGACCACGACACCCTGGACCATGCCGGGCAATCGCGCGGTCGCTTAT
>JBIIIE010000078.1:0-9882 GCA_044235135.1 Roseomonas sp.
GGCGGCAATCTCGGCACCGCAAGCCCGATTGGCGATGCGCTGCCGCCCTTGCTGGCGCTTGGCGCGCGGCTGAGGCTCGCGGGGCCGAATGGGGCGCGGGATTTGGCGGTTGAAGATTTCCTGCTCGGCTATCGGCGCAATGCCCTTGGCGCAGATGAGGTGATTGCGCGGGTTTTCATTCCTCGACCCGCGCGGGGCGCGATTTTCGCCGCCGAGAAGCTCTCGCGTCGGCATGATCAGGATATCAGCGCCATTGGTCTGGCGGTGCTGCTGGAACGCGATGGCGCTGTGATCACGCGCGCGCGCATCGCCCATGGTGGTTGCGGGCCGATGGCAGCGCGGGCGCCGGAAGCCGAGGCGGTTTTGCAGGGTGCGCCCTTCACCGAAGCCCAAGCGCGTGCGGCGGGGGATGTTTTGGCGCAAGCGATCTCGCCCATGGATGATTTGCGCGGCACAGCCGAATATCGCCGCGCGGCGGTGCGTAACCTGTTGCTCCGGCTTTACTGGCGCGAGGCACAGCCGGATGCCGCGACGGAAATCATGGCGCTGCCAACGCCACACGCGCCGCGATTCATCGCGCCATGAATGCGCCTTTATCCCAGGGCGCGGCACTGGCGCATGATTCGGCGTTGGGCCATGTGACAGGGCGCGCGCCCTTCGCGGATGATGTGCCGGAAGCGCCGGGGCTGCTGCATGGCGCGCTGTTGCTCTCACCCGTCGCGCATGGGCGGCTGGGGGCTTTGGATGTCGCGGCGGCGCGCGCCATGCCGGGGATTGTCGCTGTGCTGACGGCGCGGGATGTGCCGGGGGCGAATGATATCTCTCCTTCAGGGCGAGAAATCGAACCGCTTTTCGCGGATAGCGAGCTTCGCCATCACGGTCAGCCCATCGCGCTGGTGGTGGGGGAAACGCGCGATGCGGCGCTTGCCGCGCTTGCGGCGCTGAAGCCGAAAATTGAGGCACTGCCGGCGATCCTTTCCATCGAAGATGCCCTGGCGGCGGAAGCCTATCTGTTGCCGCCGCAGGAAATTGCCGTGGGTGATGCGGCGGGCGCGATTGCCGCGGCGCCGCTGACGGCATCAGGCGAGTTTCATGCCGGCGGGCAGGAACATTTCTACTTGGAAGGTCAAATTGCCATCGCCATGCCGGGCGAGGATGGCGATATCGCCATCACCTCCTCCACCCAGCACCCGACCGAGGTGCAGCATATCGCAGCCCGCGTGCTGGGCTGCGATTTCAACCGCATCACCGTGCGCTGCCGGCGCATGGGCGGTGGTTTTGGTGGCAAGGAAAGCAATGCGTCCTGGGTCGCGGCGGCGGCGGCACTCGCCGCGCGCATCACCGGGCGGCCTGTGAAACTCAGGCTTTCACGCAAGGCGGATATGGCAGCCACCGGCAAGCGCCATCCCTTTCTGTATCGCTGGCGCGCGGGGTTTGACGCGACCGGGCGCATCACGGGGCTGGAGGCGATGCTCGCCGCTGATGGCGGGCATAGTCTGGATCTGACCGGCGGCGTGGTGTTCCGCGCGCTGACCCATGCGATGAATTGTTATGACGTGCCGGCGGTGAAGCTTCGCGCGCTGTCGCTGCGCACGAATATGGTCAGCCACACGGCGTTTCGTGGTTTCGGCGGGCCGCAAGGCGTGCTGCTGATGGAAGATGTGTTGCGCCATGTCGCCGCCACCACCGGGCAGGATATGGAAGCGGTGCGCGCGCGCAATTTCGCCGGCGGCGAGAATGGCAGCAAGGCGCCTTATGGCCAGGCACTTGAAGGCGATTTGATCCGCCGCGTTTATGTCGAAGCCATGGAAGATGCCGGCTGGGCAGCGCGGCGGGCGGAAATCGCGGCCTTCAATGCCAGCCATCCATTTCTGCGCCGAGGACTTGGGAGTTTTGTGCTGGCCTTTGGCATTTCCTTTGGCCTCATGCATCTGAACCAAGCTGGCGCCTTGGTGCATGTTTATGCGGATGGGTCCATCCGGCTTAATCACGGCGGGACGGAAATGGGCCAGGGGCTCAATATCAAAATCGCGCAGGTGGTGGCGGATGCCTTTGGCGTGCCGATGGACCGCATTCGCATCACGCCCACCAGCACGGCAGAGGTGCCGAATACCGCGCCCACCGCCGCTTCCACCGGTTCGGATTTGAATGGCTGGGCCGCGCATCTGGCCGCAAGCGCCATCCGAGAACGCATGGCCGCCGAAGCCGCGCGGCTTTGGGAAGTGCCGGTGGAAGCGATTGGCTTCGCAGAAGGCCGCGTCTTTGTCGCCAAGCCCGGCGATAATCGCGCCATGGGCTTCGGCGATCTCGCGCATCGCTGCTGGGTGCAGCGCATTTCGCTTTCAGCCACGGGGTTTTATCGCACGCCCGATATTCATTGGGATGCGAAATCCATGCGGGGGGAGCCGTTCTTTTACTTCTCCTACGGTGCGGCGGTGGTGGAAGTGGTGGTGGATACGCTGACCGGCGAACATCGCGTCTTGCGCGCCGATCTGGTGCAGGATTGCGGGCGGTCGCTCAATCCGGCGATTGATCGCGGGCAAATTGAAGGCGGCTTTGTGCAGGGGCTTGGCTGGCTCACCACGGAAAGCCTGTTCTGGGACAAGGAAGGGCGGCAGCGCACGCTGGGACCCTCCACCTACAAAATCCCGGGCAGCCGCGATGCGCCGCCGGATTTCCGCTTGCGCTTGCTGGCCAATGCGCCGGCGCGGGCAGAGACGATTTTTCGCTCCAAGGGTGTTGGTGAACCGCCGCTGATGCTGGCAACCGCCGTTTGGAACGCGCTTTGTGACGCAACGGGGATCACCGCGCTTGACCTGCCGGCAACGCCGGAGCGGGTGTTGCTGGCGCTGGAAAAGCGGCGCGCTTAATTCGGCCTGAAGCGCTGATAAATCGGGCGCAGCAGGAAGGGCGTCAGGAAAAGCGGGAATTGGCCAAGCGCGAAGAACAGCAGAATACGCTCATCGGTCGCCGCCGGCAGCACCGCCAGAAACAGCGCCATGTTGCGATTGCCACCGAGCAAGCCCGCTGTCAGCGCCAGCGTCTTGCCGGTAGGCGCAAAGACCAAGGCGGTTGCGGCATTCAGGCCGAAATTGGCGGCGAAGGCCAAGGCCAATCCACCCATCACCCAGGCCGGGTCTGAGGTGATTTTGGCGAGCATCCCATCCATCACGCCGAAGCCGAAAATCACGACAAGCCACACCACGGAACCATCCAGGGCGCCGGCATAGCGTTGCAGGCGCGCGGGGCCCAAAAGCCTGCGCAGCGCGACCGCAATCAGCAAGGGCAGCCCAACCACAAGCATCAGGCGGCCCATCAGCGCGGAAAGCGAGATCGCCAAATCAATGCCCATCAGCCCCAGCGCCAGCGGTGGCGCGGTGAAGGGCACAATCAGCGTGGTGATGATGGCGACTACCAGCGAAATCTCTCCATCCAGCCCCACCATGCGCGCAAATGCCGGGGAGGATGTGGCGGCACAGCCCATGGCGCTGATCACCAGCCCCGCGACCAAAGGCCCTTCAAAGCCAAAGCCGCGAAGCACCAGGAAAAGCAGGATGGGGCAGACCAGCATCATCCAGCCGACCAGCAGCGCCACCAATACGGGCCGGCGCAAATACGCCACCACCTGCGCCAAATCCACGCGCAGCAGCACAAGCGTCATCAGCGTTGCGACCGAAAAGGTGACAACATCACGAAACAGCGCCGCCAAGGGCGGAATGAAAAGCCCAGCGAAAATGCCAAGCGCCAGCAGCAGCCCGCCGCGCCGGGCGGACCATTCCAGGAATCCAAGTGTCATCCGCGGGGGCGTTTGCGATTTGCCATAAGCTCAGCATTCCAATTCGCAGCGCGCGACACAAGCCATGTTCGGACGGTGCAGAGACACCCTTGGTTATGCTGGCCCCGCCGCTGCCCTGCGCGGGGCAAGTTACGCCAAAGCCAAGGGCATGGCCCGGTAGCGGGCCTTTGGACCATCGAAAACCGCCCAAGCGAAGCCTTGTTCCAACTTCCCAAGGCCGCCTAGACTGGCGCTCGGCTCAGGGCCATTCCGCCTTTCACCGCCTGACGCATATCCGGCCCAATGGGCAAGAACCCCGCCACGGAGAATCCCATGTCAAAGCCTCAGCTGCAGCATTACCTTGCCGTCCGGGAAGATTGGCTCGCCGCCCGGCAGGAGGAAATCCTGGACCCTGCGCAGCTCATCATTGATCCGCATCATCACCTTTGGGATCGACCAGGCTGGCGCTATTTGCATGATGAATTCCTGGCCGATCTGAAAAGCGGCCATAACGTAAAAGCAACGGTTTATGTGCAGGCGCGGTCCATGCATCGCGCCGGCGGGCCGGAAGCCCTGAAGCCGGTGGGCGAGACGGAATTCGTCACCGGCATTGCCGCGATGTTCGCAAGTGGCATCTATGGCGATATCGCAGCAAATGCCGGGATTGTCGGCTATGCGGACCTGACGCTCGGCGATGCGGTGCAGCCGGTTTTGGAAGCCCATATCGCCGCTGCCGGCGGGCGGTTTCGCGGCATTCGCCATATCGCAACCTGGGATGCTGACCCCACCATGCTGAACCCGGCCTATATGCCGGCGGAAGACATGATGGACAGCGCTGCCTTTCGTGCCGGCTTTGCCGCGCTTGGGCGCAACGGGCTTTCCTTTGATGCCTGGATCTATTTCCACCAAATCCCGCGCCTTGCCTCACTCGCGCGCGCCTTCCCCGAAATCCCGATCGTGTTGGATCATTGCGGCGGGATTCTCGGCATCGGGCCTTATGCGGGCAAGCGTGATGAGGTCTTCGCCATTTGGTCGCGCCATATGGCGGAATTGGCGCAATGCCCGAATGTCATGGTGAAGCTTGGCGGGCTTGGCATGCGCCTGCCGGGCTTTGGGCTGGAAGCGGGCGCCATTGCGCCATCATCGGAAGAATTGGCGCAGCATTGGCGCCCCTGGATGGAACGCTGCATTGAATTATTCGGCACGCGGCGCTGCATGTTTGAAAGCAATTTCCCGGTGGATAAGGGCGGCTATGGCTATGCGGTTGGCTGGAACGCCTTCAAGCGCATCGCCGCCGGTGCCTCGGCCGCGGAAAAGGATGATCTTTTCTGGCGAAGCGCCGCACGCTTCTATCGGCTGACGCAATTCCTGTGAATGTCACTTGGCGCCAAGCGGCGCGCTATGACGTGACAAGCGCCTGCCGAATGGCGCGGCTGAGCTGTTCCGAAGAAGGCTCGACCCGCGCCGGAAAGCCCTGAACCTGTCGCCCATCGCGTGCGACCAGGTATTTGTGAAAATTCCAGCGCGGCTCACCACCCGCACGGGCCGCAGCCCAGCGATAAAAGGGATGCGCCTCAGGGCCGCGCACGCGCGAAAGGGCGGCCATCGGGAAGGTGATGCCGAATTGCGCATCGCAAAATTCCCTGATCTTGCGGCCATCCTGGCTTTCCTGATTGAAATCATTGGAAGGCACGCCAAGCACGACCAGCCCCGCGCCTTCATGCGCTTCATGCAGGCGTTGCAGCGCGGCATATTGCCCCGTGAAGCCGCAAAAGGATGCGGTATTCACCACCAACAAAACCCGGCCTCGCCAGGCGGCCAGATCATGCTCGCCGCCTTCAAGGGCCGCGAAGCGAAAATCCCAGGCGGAGGGTGACGGGGCAGCGGCCATCAACGGCAGGGCCAGCAAGGCACGGCGCGGGGCTTCAGGCATAGCGTTCCTCAAGCCAGGGATCGCCCTGATTGTGATAGCCGCGCACTTCCCAAAAGCCGGGGCGGTCTTCCGCCAGCAATTCAATGCGCGTCAGCCATTTCGGGCTTTTCCAGAAGTAAAGCCGCGGCAGCACCAGCCGCACCGGCCCGCCATGTTGGCGCGTGAGCGGCGCCCCTTCCCAGGAATGCGCCACCATCACATCGGCGGCGGCGAAATCCGCCAGCGTCAGATTGGTCGTGTAGCCATCATAGGATGTCATGGACACGAAGCGCGCTTCCGGGCGCGGGCGCGCCATTTCCAACAAGGTTGCGGTACGCACACCGGTGAAGCGATTGTCATAACGGCTCCATTGCGTGACACAGTGGATATCGCAAACTATGTCGGTTTGCGGCAGCGCCATGAAGCCTTCCCAATCGAAGGCGAGGCGATTTTCCACCAGCCCTTCAAGCCTGAGCCGAAACTTCGCTGCGCTGACATCGGGCTGCACGCCAAGGTCAAGCACCGGCCAATCTTTCACCAGCGTCTGCCCAGGCGGCAGGCGGTCCCGCGCGGGGTCCGCAGTGGTGCCGGTCAGCAGCCGGCCTTCTTCCGCCCAGCGCTCCTTGGTGCGCACCAGCTTTTCGCGAATTTGCCCTTCCAGCGGCACATCTTCCTGATCCAAGGCGGCAATTCCTCTCCAAAATGGTACGGGCAAGCCAAAAGCCCCGCACCCCCTATGTGCGATCACTTGGCGGCGGTGAAAAGCCCATCAGAGAAGAAGCATGGCATCGGGCTTCCGGTTCCGGTAGAAAAACTCAGCACGCGGCGCTCGCGCAACTTCCGGAAGCATGATGGCCCTTACCCAGAACCAGGCGCCCGACGCCATTGAACTCACCATCCTCATGCCCTGCCTGAATGAGGCGGAAACCCTTGCGACCTGCATCCAGAAGGCGTTGGGGTATCTGGCACGCAGCGGTGTTTCGGGTGAGGTGCTGATCGCCGATAATGGCAGCACGGATGGCAGCCAGGATATTGCGCGGGGCCTTGGCGCGCGGGTGATTGATGTGCCCGAAAAAGGCTATGGCGCGGCGCTGATTGCGGGCATTGCGGGGGCGCAAGGCCGCTATGTCATCATGGGCGATAGCGATGATTCCTATGATTTCAGCGCGCTTGATCCCTTCATCGCGAAACTGCGCGATGGCTATGATCTGGTGATGGGCAATCGCTTCAAGGGCGGCATCGCACCCGGCGCCATGCCGCCCTTGCATCGCTATTTGGGCAATCCGGTGCTTTCCACCATTGGGCGGATTTTCTTCACGAGTCCCATTCGGGATTTCCATTGCGGCCTGCGCGGCTTTTCGCGTGATGCCATGATGGCGCTGGAATTGCGCGCGCCGGGGATGGAATTCGCGTCAGAGATGGTGGTGAAGGCCACCATGCGCGGGCTGCGCATCACCGAAGTGCCGACCACGCTTTCCCCCGATGGAAGGTCCCGCCCGCCGCATTTGCGGTCCTGGCGCGATGGCTGGCGGCATTTGCGGTTTTTGCTGATCTTCTGCCCGCGCTGGCTGTTTCTTTACCCCGGCGCAGTGCTTTTCGTGCTGGGCGCGCTTGGCATGGCGGCACTATTGCCGGGGCCGGTTCGCCTGGGCGGCATTACGCTTGATGTGCATAGCCTGCTCTATGCCTCAGGCGCCGTGGTGATGGGGTTTCAGGCCATGCAATTCTGGGTCTTTGCACGGCTTTACGGCGCGGTGACGGGGATTCTGCCCGAACCCCGAAACCTGTCGCGTTTTGGGCTGGAAGCGGCGCTGGTGGTGGCGGGGGGGCTGTTGCTGCTCGGCCTTGGGCTTGGGCTTGTCGCGGTCGGGCAATGGAGCGCGCAGGAATTCGGCGCGCTTGCCGGGGGCAATGTCATGCGCCTGGCGATTGCTTCCGTCACCGCCATGCTGCTTGGCCTGCAATTGGCCTTTGGGGCGTTTTTCCTGGCGCTGCTTGGCATGATGCGCCCGGCACCACGCCGCTGAACCTCTCGCCTTCAGCCCTTGCGTTTTTGCAGGCTGGCCAGGCGGCGCCCATCACGGCAGGCGTCCGAGCAATACCGCACCTCGTCCCACACCCGTTCCCATTTCTTGCGCCAGGTGAAGGGGCGGTTGCAGGCCGCGCACAGCTTCTGCGGCAAATTGGGCTTGCGATGCGCCACGCCTATTCGCCGGGCCGGATTTCGCCAACCACCCGCCCGCGAGCGGTATCGAACAGCAGCACCCTTTCGCCATCGGGCCGCACCACCCAAATGGCGATTGTCTTTTCCACCCCAGCTATGCCAGCAATGCGCGTTCCGGCAGGCTGCCCGAGCGCTGCCGCATTGAAAGCGACCGTCGAACCCCCTGCACGCTGGACGATCAGCACAACCAGCGCCACGGTGGCCGCCACAATCAGCACGCCCATGCCAATCACCAAAGCCTTGAGAAACCGCACGAAAGACCCCCTTGTTGAACGCTGAACGCCACGAATTTCGCGCAGCGCCGGAAGCCGCCGGCCAACGCGCCGATCGCTTCCTTGCCGAGGCGATAGGTTCTCTCTCCCGCTCCCGCGTCAAGGCCCTGATTGTTGCGGGCCATGCTAGCCGGGATGGTCAGACGCTGCGGGAACCCGCAGAACCCATTCGCCCCGGCGCGCTTTACGCGCTGGAAATCCCGGCGGCCATCCCTGCCCTGCCCCAGCCGCAGGATATTCCGCTGACCATCTTGCATGAAGATCGGGATCTGATCGTGCTGGACAAGCCCGCGGGGCTGGTGGTGCATCCGGCACCCGGCAATCAGGATGGCACTTTGGTCAATGCGCTACTGGCCCATGCCGGGGATGATCTGCCCGGCATTGGCGGGGAAAAGCGGCCCGGCATTGTGCATCGGCTGGATAAGGATACGTCTGGCGTCATGGTCGCGGCCAAGACAGAATTGGCCTTGCGCCGGCTTTCCGAAAGCTTTGCCGAACGCGATCTGGACCGGCATTATCTGGCCCTGTGCTGGGGCCTGCCCGCCGCCATGGAAGGTGAAATCAATGCCCCGATTGGCCGCCACCCGGCGGATCGCAAGCGCATGGCGGTGGTGGAACGCGGCAAGCCGGCCATCACGCGCTACAAGGTGCTGCGGTCCTGGGGGGCGGCCTGCGCCCTGGTTGCCTGCCGGCTACTGACCGGGCGGACGCATCAAATCCGTGTGCATATGGCCCATCTTGGCCATCCCTTGGTGGGCGATCCGGTCTATTTGCGCCGCACCCCGGCGACCGCCCGGACCCTGCCGCCGCCGGTGCGCGATGCGCTTTTGGCCTTCCCGCGTCAGGCACTTCACGCCGCAAGCCTGGGCTTTCGCCACCCCATCAGCGGGGAGGCGCTGCACTTCGAACGCCCGCTGCCCGAGGACATGGCCGCGCTGCTTACATTACTGGATGGTAACGCCGAGTAACCCGACTATTTCAGTCGGTTTTTCTTGCATTCCCCCCCCATTCCCGCTATTAACCTCATGTCGGATTCCTCAGGGCGCCAGTTGCGACCCGGCCGGCCAAGGCCCCATCAAGGGGCAGGCGACCAGTCAGGGCTTTGAGGTAGATGACGTAAATTTAATGATCGGCCCAGGATGCCGCCTTAGGGGCAGAGCAGGTCGGTGCAGGAGGGTAAGAAACCATGGCATCTTCTATGGCCATTCCGATGGCGACTGAGGGCAACCTTTCCCGCTATCTCCAGGACATCCGCAAATTCCCGATGCTTTCGGCTGAGGAAGAACTCAGCCTCGCGAAGCGTTGGCGCGACAATGCCGATGAGCCGGCGGCGCATAAGCTTGTCACTTCCCACCTGCGCCTGGTTGCCAAGATCGCCATGGGCTATCGCGGCTATGGCCTGCCGGTGGGTGAGCTGATTTCTGAGGGCAATGTCGGGATGATGCAGGCGGTCAAGCGCTTTGACCCCGATCGCGGCTTCCGTTTGGCGACCTATGCCATGTGGTGGATCCGTGCCGCCATTCAGGAATACATCCTGCATTCATGGTCGCTCGTGAAAATGGGCACCACGGCGGCGCAGAAAAAGCTGTTCTTCAACCTGCGCCGCTTGAAGGCGCAAATGTCCGCCCTGGAAGAAGGCGATTTGCAGCCCGAACAGGTGGCCAAGATCAGCCATGTGCTGCAAGTGCCGGAACAGGAC
>JBIIIE010000404.1:0-2749 GCA_044235135.1 Roseomonas sp.
CGCGCCAATGCCACTCCCCATCGCCATCTCCGCCAAGGCCACCAGCAGGCCGCCATCGGCGCAATCATGGCTGGCGAGGACTTCTCCCGCCAGGATGCGCCCGCGCACAAAATCGCCATTGCGGCGTTCGGCCACCAGATCAACGGGCGGCGGCGCGCCTTCTTCGCGCCCCGCGATTTCGCGCAGCCAAAGCGATTGGCCAAGCCAGCCTTGCGTGTCACCAATCAGCACCAGATCGCCCTTGGCCGGCATGGCGAGCCCCACCGCCTGCGCGGCTTTTTCCAGCACGCCCACGCCACCAATCGCCGGCGTCGGCAAAATCGCCCGGCCTTCGGTTTCATTGTAAAGCGACACATTGCCCGAGACGACCGGAAAATCGAGCGCCGTACACGCCGCCGCCATGCCCCGCACGGCATAGGCGAATTGGCCCATGATTGCGGGCTTTTCCGGATTGCCGAAATTCATATTGTCCGTGATGGCCAAGGGCAGCGCACCAACGGCGGTAATGTTGCGCCAGGCCTCCGCCACCGCCTGCTTGCCGCCTTCTTCCGGGTCCGCCAGGCAATAGCGCGGCGTGCAATCCGTGGTCATGGCCAAAGCGCGGTCATGATCTTCAATCCTGACCACGGCGGCATCCGCGCCACCCGGGCGCTGCACGGTCTGCCCATTCACCAGGCTGTCATATTGGTCCCAAATCCAGCGGCGAGAACAAAGATCAGGGCAGGCCACCAACTGCAACAACGCCGGGGCAATGCCGATCGGGTCAGGGATGCTTGAAGCTGCCAGCACTGGCTGCTTCGGCGTTTCCGCGACTGGCCGGCGATAAAGCGGCGCTTCGGATTCCAACGGTGCCAGCGGAATATCCGCTTCCAGCACGCCCTTATGGCGGATCACGATGCGCCCGGTATCGGTCAGCCTGCCGATCACCGCAAAATCCAATTCCCATTTGCGGAAAATCGCCTCAGCCTCGGCCTCACGGCCCGGCTTCAGGATCATCAGCATGCGTTCCTGGCTTTCCGAGAGCATCATCTCATAGGCCGACATGCCTTCTTCGCGCTGCGGCACGGCTTCCATTTCAAGTTCAATGCCCATGCCGCCCTTGCCGGCCATCTCCACGCTGGAACTGGTGAGCCCCGCCGCCCCCATATCCTGAATGGCGACAATCGCATCCGTTGCCATCAATTCCATGCAGGCTTCGATCAGCAGTTTTTCGGCGAAGGGATCGCCGATTTGCACCGTCGGGCGCTTTTCTTCCGAATCGGCGCTGAATTCCGCACTCGCCATGGTGGCGCCATGGATGCCATCGCGGCCCGTCTTGGAACCGACATAAACCACGGGATTGCCAATGCCGGTTGCCTTGGCGGTGAAAATGCGATCAGCGCGCGCAATGCCGACCGTCATGGCATTCACCAAGGGATTGCCATTGTAGCGCGGATGGAAATTCACCTCTCCGCCCACGGTCGGCACGCCCACACAATTCCCATAACCACCAATGCCGCGCACCACACCATCAATGATGCGCTTCATGCGCGGCGCATCCGGCGCGCCAAAACGCAGCGCATTCAAATTGGCAATTGGCCGCGCGCCCATGGTGAAGACATCGCGCAAAATACCGCCAACACCAGTGGCCGCGCCATTATAGGGTTCGATGTAAGAAGGGTGGTTGTGGCTTTCCATTTTGAAAACCGCCGCCAGACCTTCGCCAATATCAATCACACCGGCATTCTCACCCGGTCCCTGGATCACCCAAGGCGCCTTGGTCGGCAATTCGCGCAGCCACACGCGGGATGATTTGTAGGAACAATGCTCCGACCACATCACACTGAACAGGCCAAGCTCCGCGAGCCGTGGCGCACGGCCCAGGATGGCTAGCACCCGTTCATACTCATCGGGCTTCAGGCCGAATTCGGCGGCAAGCTGGGCGGCGCGTTCGGGGGGGAGAAGGGGGGCGGCAGCGTTCATGATGCGCATGTGATGGCCCGCCCAGGGGCGCTTGTGAAGACTGAAAAACTCAGGAGGCTCTGCCTCCTGAACCTCCGCCGGGGTGGCCGTGCCACCCCGGACCCCGCCCGGATTTGGTGCTATTCGCCTTCCCGGCCGGGCAGTTCGGCGGCCAGCAGAAGGGTCATTACGGCGCGCACGGTGTCACTGGCGCCGTGCCGGACTGTCTTGCCCAATGCCTCATCGCCTTCCAGACGGGTAAAGGCTTCCAGGACCTCAGCCGCTGTTGCACCGGTGCGGATGATGTCCACCAGCAGAACATCATCAATATGACCCAAGATCGCTTGGATTTCGGCAGCGGTGACGCGCCCTGGCATGATCTAGGCCCCAAATCCCTGATGCACGGGGCGCACCAGGCTGGCTTGCGGCCCTGCGTCACCCTCACTCAATACCAGCGTCACCGCAGCGCCGATACGCAGCTTTTCAAAGCCATGATCGGCGACGCTATTGCGGTGGAAATAAATTTCCTGCCCATCAGCCAAGGTGATGAAGCCGTGATCAGCCTTGGGGACCAAGCGCGTCACGCGGCCTATGGGGGCGGCGGCATGGGCCTTCACATCGCCTTCCTGCTTTTCGCGATGCCTTTCCACCTGCCGTTCCGCCGCGCGAAACGCGTCACGCAGGGCGACTGCCGCGCTTTCATGCGCATGATCACGCGGGCTTTCATGCGTGACCACAACCTCGCCACCGGGCAGGCCCAAGCGGATATGCACGCGCCATAGCATGCCCTGACGCTTGTGCCGATGCG
>JBIIIE010000079.1:0-9855 GCA_044235135.1 Roseomonas sp.
CGATGAAGCAACCGGGGAGCGCCTGGATAATCTGGAAGACCCCTTCCGGCTGTATCGCTGCCACACCATCATGAATTGCACGCGCACCTGCCCCAAGGGGCTGAACCCGGCGCAGGCGATTGGTGAGATCAAGAAGCTGATGGTGGAACGCCAGGGGTAATGCCCTGACACCGGGGCGCTTTGCTGAGCGTCCCGTCGCACCGGGGATTTGTTTCACGCTGGGCGCCGCCCCCTGGACAGGCGGGGCGGGCGGGTTGCAGAAAACGCCCATGGCTGCCCCCATCACCTTTGCTGCCCCGCATGCCTTTCTCGGCGCCCGCGCACATGACCGCAGCGCGGCATTTTGCGTGGCTGGCGTGCCGCTTGATATCGGCACCACCAACCGCGCCGGCGCGCGTGATGGGCCGCGCGCCATCCGCGCTGCGGCGCGCATGTTGACCGATGGGCGCCACCCGATCAGCGGCGCCAAGCCAGCCGCGCTTGACCTTTCCGATCTTGGCGAATTTGAAATCGCCCTTGGTGATATGGAAAAAAGCCTCGCGTTGATTGAAGAGCAGGCGGCGGGGCTTGCCCATCTGGTGGCCTTTGGTGGCGAACACAGCATCACGCTGGCATTGCTCAGGGCGCTGAAGAAGCGAATCGGTGTGCCGCTCGGCCTGCTGCATGTGGATGCGCATATGGATACGGGCGAGGATAATTTCGGCCAAAGCTTCGCCCATGGCACGGTGTTTTGGCATGCCCTCAATGAAGGGCTGGTGGAACCGCGGCGCATGGTGCAGGTGGGCATCCGCGCGCCCGCCTGGCCGGAGAATTACGCCTGGACGCGCGAACAGGGCGCCACCATCCTCTCCGCGCAGGATGTGCATCAGGCGCCGATCAATTCGGTGATTGCCCAAATTCGCGAGGTGCTGGGCAGCGGCCCCTGCTATCTTTCCTTTGACATTGACGGGCTAGATCCCACCTTCGCGCCCGGCACCGGCACGCCGGAGATTGGCGGCCTGGCAAGCTGGCAGGCTCAGGCGATCTTGCGTGGCATGGCGGGGGTGGATTTTCGCGGTGCGGATTTCGTGGAAGTCGCACCCGCCTATGATATCGCGGAAATCACCGCACTGGCTGCGGCCACCATGGCCTGGGAGTATTTGTGCCTGTTTGCCAAGCGGATGTGATCATCCGAAGACTTGCAGGATGGGGCACTTTTTTAGCCCAGAACCCCTGGCGTCGCAGCCTGAACCCGCGTTAGCCTTCCCCCAAGAACTCTCGGGAGGCTGCAATGAACTACCCCACCAAGACCCTGCTCGCCGCGCTGATTGCGCTGCCCTTCGCCATGGGCACGCCAAGCGCTCAGACGCTGACCGTCGGGATTGCCGCACCGGTCACAACCATTGACCCGCATTTTCACAATGTCGGACCCAATAATGCGCTGACGCATCATATTTTTGATCGGCTGGTGGAACGCGATGAGCGCGCCCGCCCGCAGCCGAGCCTGGCCGAAAGCTGGCGCGTGGTTTCGGATACGGTGTGGGAATTCAAGCTCCGGCGCGATGTCACCTGGCATGATGGCAAGCCCTTCACCGCCGATGATGTGGTCTTCACCTTCGCCCGCGTTCAGGCCGGTATTCCCAATAGCCCCGGCGGCTTTGGCGGATTTCTGCGCGCCATTGCCAAGGTTGAAACGCCCGATCCGCATACACTGATCATCCACACCAAGGCGCCGCATCCGCTGATGCCGCTTGATCTTGCTTCGGTCTGCATCATCGCCCGCCATGCGGCGACCGGTGCAACGAGCGAGGATTTCAACACCGGCAAAGCCGCGATTGGCACCGGGCCATACCGTTTGGCGGCTTATCGTTCCGGGGATCGTGTGGAATTGGCGCGGTATGATGGCTATTGGGGGCCGAAGGAACCCTGGGCGCGGTCCACGCAGCGGTTTTTGCTGAATGATGCCTCCCGCACGGCCGCCTTGCTGGCCGGCGATGTGGATATCATTGAACAAATCCCCACCAGCGATCTGGCGCGGCTCAGGCGTGATGCGCGCATCACGGTCACGGAAATACCGAGTCTCCGCACTGTTTATATGGTGCCGGATTATTCGCGCGATGGCGGTACGCCACTGATCACCGACAATAACGGCGCGCCTTTGGCAGTGAACCCCTGGAAAGATGTGCGGGTGCGTCGTGCGCTTTCCATGGCGATCAACCGCGATGCGCTGGTGGAACGCGTGATGGAAGGGGCGGCGACGGCCACCGCGCAATGGCTGCCGGAAGGCACTTTTGGCTATAACCCTGCCGTGAAGCCCAGGCGCTTTGACCCCGATGGGGCGAAGCGGCTTTTGGCCGAAGCGGGCTATCCGGATGGCTTCCGCATCACGCTGCATACACCGAATGATCGTTGGGCCAATGATGCGCGGCTCGCGCAGGCTGTCGCGCAGATGTGGACCCGGATCGGCATTCGCACCGCCGTTGATGCCGCACCTTGGACAGCCTTTGTGCCGCGGCGCGCGCGCATTGAATACGCAATGCAAATTGGCGCCTGGGGCAGTTCCACCGGTGAGGCTTCGAACTTCCTGGTCAATACGGTCGCAACCCATGACCGCCAGCGCCTGACCGGCGCCAACAATAATGCCCGCTTCTCAAGCCCGGTTTTTGATGAATTCGCCGCGCGTGGTTCGGCAACCCTGGACGACGCGGCGCGGGAGAAGATTTGGCATGAAGCCATAGCCCGCTATGCGGAAGAAGAACCGCTGATCCAATTGGTGCAGTATCTGAACACCTGGGGCCTGCGGAAAGGCCTGACCCATGCGCCGCGCATGGATGAAAGGACTCTGGCGATGGGCGTGCGGCAGGCGCCCTGACACGCGCTTATTCGGAGGCTTCCGCGACTTCCAGGTGGGCGGCGCCGTTTTGCCTCACCCGCGCCCATTGCGACGCGCCGGGGCGACAGCGATCAGCAAATAGGGTGCTGCCGGGGGCAGTCACTTCAAGCTTGCTATGGACCCGGCAGATGATCCGAGTATTCACGTGCTGCGGCGAAGCACCATGCCAGCGCAATATCGCGCGGCCCCAATCGCCATAGGTCTCAAAATGCTGAACCAAATAGCGGGCTGCCCAATCCGCGGCCCGAGGCGGGTCCAGCGGCCAATCCTCGCCCCGCTTTACATGGACCCCGGCATTGATCTGAAAACACCCAGCCATGCCGCGCGTGCCGGCGGAGGTCAGCAGCCGGCGCGCTTCTTCGCGTGTTTCCGGGAAATGGGCACGGCCACGCAGATTGAGCGCATAGGCATGCAGCCCGCTTTCATTGAGCGCAATGGCCGTCAGCAGGCCTTCCGGCAAGCCATGGGTGATTTCAGCCTCCCGCGCGGCAACCAGGCAGGCGGCGCGGGGTGAGGAGGCCTCACGCGGGGGCGCATCTGCCAGTTGCGTGACCGGCGGGGGCATCTCGGCGCATGCGGTGCCAAGAAGGCCAAGCAAAAGCACAAGCGGCATGGCCGAGGCGCGGCGCGCTTTGCTGAGAGAGAGCCTGAAGGCCGCAAGGGCCGAATACCCGGAGGAACGAAACCTTGGGGGGCGGGCGGTCCGCAGCAAAGCACGCTGGAGCGCCACACCAACTCGCCGGCCCGGGGGTGCCGACGCAGCCTTGGCGGTCGTCATAAGGGTCCAGTAGTCGAATCAGAGATGGAATGCAAATAAAAAAACGAATTGCCCAGCAAGGGCGCGACGCGTCTCAATTAAGGCAAGAATGAGGCAAATACAAAGCAAGTATAATTTAACCGTTTTTGGCTAAAGATTTTCTTTGTATTAAGGTTTTTCTTTTGGTTTTTCAGTAGTTCCACGGAAGCCAGGGGTATTTCCCCTGGGCAGCCAGTGATTTCCATTTCAGCCCAACCTGATATTGGGCGCCGGCTGGCCTTCAATCACCACATTCACGCAGGCCGGCTTGTTGGAAGCAAAAGCGCGTTCCAGCGCGGGGGCAATATCCTCCGCGCGGGTGACGTATTCGCCATGCCCACCAAGTGCCACCGCCACCAGATCGTAACGCGTGCCGGGGGCCAATTCGCAGCCATGGGTGCGGTTGGCGCCGTAATCGCGCTTCTGGATTTCATATTCGGCATTCCAGCGGGAATCATTGCCGACTATGGCAACGAAGGGCAGCTTGTGGCGGCAGGCGGTATCAAACTCCGCCATATGAAAGCCGAAAGTGCCATCGCCCAAAACGGCTAGAATCCGCGCTTCAGGTTTGGCCGCGCGGGCTGCCATGGCGAAGGGTATGGAAGGGCCGATGGCGCCGGCGAGACCATTGATGATGCGCGTTGGCGCGGCAAGGATCGCCTGCGCCCATTGGCCGATTTCCCCGCCATCGCTGATCAGGACGGACTCCGCGCCTTGTTCAAGAAAGGGCTTGGCCGCCTGGAACAATGTCGCGGGATGGATCGGGCCACCGGTGACGCCCGCCAAACCCGCCCAAGCCGCCGGGCGGAAGGCAATCGCCTCGGCCAGTCGCGCTGCCCAAGCCTGATTGGCATGGGGTTTCACGGCGCCGGTCAGCGCCTCGGTCGCCTCCGCCGCGCTGGCCATGGCGGTGAAGGCAATCCGCCCCGGCAAGGCGCGGGCGGCGCGGGCGATGACCTGGGGATCGGGCTCGATTTGGATGAAGCGCGCTTCCGGCGCGATGCCGGGCGCGCGGCCGAAGCGCAGCGAGAAATCCAAGGCCTTGCCGAGCAATACCACCAAATCCGCTTCCGCCAAAACGCCCGCATAGGCGCCAAGGGATGGATCATTCAGCCCGCGCGGGCTTTCCATGGGGATTACCGGCAGACCCGCCGCGCGGCTGAGCGCTTCCAGCATCGGCTTGCCGCGCGGGCTGCACATGGCGGGTGGCGCCAGGATCACGGGCCGCGCCGCGCCAGCGATCATGCCCGCAATCGCCTGGGCCGCTTCGGCGCCCAAGGGCATGGCCTCAGCAGCGAAGGCCACCGCATCAGGCAAAGCGGGCGTGGCGATACGCGCATCCATCAAATCCGTGGGCAGGCTGAGATGCACCGGGCCAGGCCGGCCAGAACGTGCAGCGCGGAAGGCGCGCGCCAGATCGGCGCCGATGCCCGCCGTGCTGGATGCGGTGAAGGAAAGTTTTGTCAGCGGCTCCGCCATATCGGCCTGACGCATTTCCTGGAAACTGCCCATGCCCAATTCGCGCAAGGGCGCATGGCCTGAAAGCAGCAGCACCGGCACCTCTCCGGCCATGGCGGTCGGCAGGGCGGCGATGGCGTTGGTATGGCCCTGCCCGCCGGTGACCATCGCCACACCCACTTCGCCTGTCAGCCGCGCCCAGGCATCGGCCATATGCACCGCGGCGGCTTCCTGGCGGGTATGCACAATCTCGATCCCGCTGCCGAGCAGCGCATCGAAGATCGTCATGATGTGGTTGCCCGAAAGCGTGAAAATGCGGCTGATTCCGGCCCGCTTCAGCGCCGCCACCAGAATATCCGCCCCGCGTTGTTCCATGCCTGCTTCCTCCTGTTGCGGGCAGCAGGCCATGGGCTGGACAGGCTGTCCAGTGGCCTTAGTCTGCGATGGATGGAACAGCTCAAGGTCAGTGTCTGGCGTGGGGAAGAAGCGGGCGGCTTTGCGCGCTATGAGGTGCCGGCGCGCGATAATCAGACCGTGCTTGATGTTGTCACGCATATCCAGCGCGAATTGGACCCAAGCCTGGCCTATCGCTTCGCCTGCCGCGTTGGCATGTGCGGGTCTTGTGCGATGACGGTGAATGGCCGCGCGCGTTGGACCTGCCGGACGCATGTGCGGAAAGTGGTGGACGCCGATGGCGCGCTTGAATTGCGCCCCTTGGCCAATCTGCCGGTGATCCGCGATTTGGCCGCAGACCTCGCGCCATTTTTCGACAAATGGCAGCGCGCACAGGGTTTCTTCCAGCCCAAGGACGCGCCGGATGGCGCCGTGCCGGAAGAATTCGCTGTGGTCGCCCCCGGCAGCAAGGCCAGGCGCGAAGCCGATGCCGGGATTGAGTGCATCGGCTGCGCCGTCTGCTACGCTTCCTGCGATGTTGTCGCCTGGAATGGCGATTACCTTGGCCCGGCTGCGCTCAACCGCGCCTGGACCTTGGTGAATGATGCGCGTGATGGCGCGCGGGGCGAAAGGCTGGATGCGGTGGCGGGCGATGCGGGTTGCCATTCCTGCCATTCCACCCGTTCCTGCACGGAACGCTGCCCCAAACAGATTGACCCATCGGGGGCCATTGCCGGGCTGAAACGGACTTTGTTCTGGGAGAGCCTTTTCGGCGGCAAGCGCCATGGCTGACAGGGCAGCGCGCGGGCAGGCGCATCTTTGGGTGGCGCAGCGCATCACCGCCATGATCCTGGCGCTTGCGGTGCTGGTGCATCTGATCACCATCATCACCGCCGTACGCGGCGGGCTTTCGGCGCGGGAGATTCTGGCGCGCACCCAGGGTTCCGAAGCCTGGCTTGGTTTTTATGTGGTGTTTGCGCTGGCCGCCGGGCTGCATGGCGCCATTGGGCTGCGCAATATCGCGGCTGAAACGCTGGGCTGGCGCGGGCGCGGCATTGATTTCTGCTGGCTTGGGATTGGGCTGCTGACGGCCGCTTTCGGCATCCGCGCGGCTTGGGGGCTTTACGCTTGATGGATTTTCGCGCGCGTTCCCATCCAAGTTGGATCGGCTTTGCCGTGCATCGGGTATCGGGGCTTTTGCTGGCGTTGTTTTTGCCGCTGCATTTCTGGGCGCTGGGCAGCGCCATTCAGGGGGAAGCGCGGCTGGATGGGTTTTTGCGTTGGGCAGACAACCCGCTGGTGAAGGCGGCCGAAACGGTCCTGGTGATCCTGCTGGCCGCGCATCTGGCAGGCGGTTTGCGCGTGATGGCGCTGGAGTTTTTGGGCTGGGGGCGGGCGCAGAAGGATTTGGTGGCGGCGTCCTTCGGGCTTTCCCTATTGGTGGGATTGGTTTTCCTTTTCAATGTCTTTTGATCTTCTGGCGCTGCTGGGCGGCTGCTTCATCGCGGCGTTCTGTTCCGGCCTTGCGGGCTTCGCCTTCAACCTGGTGGCGGCCGGCATCCTCTATCATTGGGTGACCCCGCAGGAGATCGCGCCGGTGCTGGTGCTGGGGTCTTTATTGATCCAGAGCGTCACCTTGCGCGTGGTGTGGCCCGCCATTCGCTGGCCGGTGCTGAAGCCTTATGTCTTTGCCGGCGCCTTGGGCACGCCCTTTGGCGTTTGGGCATTGAGCGTGGTCGAAGCGCGCGTGATTGTGGCCGGCATTGGCATTCTATTGGTGGGCTATGCCGGCTTCATGTTGGCGCGGATTGCGCTGCGCCTGGCACCGCCCAAGCTTGCCGCCGGGCCGCGCGCCGATGCGGTGGTGGGGTTTTTCGCCGGTGCGCTTGGCGGCATTGGCGGGTTTTCCGGCGCGCTGCCTTCCATGTGGACCGATGTGAAGGGGCTCCGCAAGGACGAGGCCCGCGCGATTTTCCAGCCCTTCATTGTGGTGATGCAGATCATCGCAGCTGCCGGTTTGGCTTATGCAGGCTTTTTCACCCTGGAAACAGCGAAGACGCTGCTGATCGCCCTGCCCGCGCTGGCCCTTGGCACCTGGCTTGGCCTGCAAGCCTATCGCGTCATCCCGGCCGAGGGGTTTCGCCTGGTGCTTTTGGGGTTGTTGTTTCTATCGGGGCTTTCACTGGTGCTTTGAAACGCTTTCATCCTGCTTCCGCTTGTGGGAAACTCAGGCTGAGAAGGGGATGGTTGCATGAGCCTGATATCCAAGACCGAAATCGCGCCGCTGGTTGTCACACCTGAGGCGATCGAGGAAGCGGCCAAGCTGCTCTATATCCGTGCCTGCAAGATCCTGCCGGATGACATCAAAGTGGGTTTCGCACGGCTGGATGCGACGGAAACCGATGCCACGGCGAAAACCATCCTGGCCACGATGATCGAGAATATCGGCGTTGCGGAACGGATGGATAATCTGCTCTGCCAGGATACCGGCATTCCGATCTTCAACCTGTTGATCGGGCGCAATGTCGCCGTGGATGGGTTTGCGCTGAAGGAAGCCATTGCCCGCGGCACGGCGCGCGCCACACGCGAACACCCGCTGCGTTCTTCAGTTGTGCACCCGATTACGCGCAAGAATGAACATACCTCCTGCGGGGAGCGTGTGCCGGTGATCAATATAGATTTCACCGATGCGGATCGTGAGGTGCGGTTGGAAATGATCCCGAAAGGTTCAGGTTCCGAGAATGGGTCCTTCCTGCAAATGCTGATCCCCGCCGATGGGCTTGCTGCAGTGAAGCGCTTTGTGGTGGATCGTGTGATCCAGGCCGGCGGCAAGGTCTGCCCGCCGACGATTGTGGGTGTTGGCGTTGGCGGCACTTCCGATTTGTGCATGCATTTGGCGAAGATCGCGGCAACGCGCCCGCTGGGGTCTCGTTGCACCGATGCGGAAGGGGCGAAGCTGGAAGAAGCGCTTTCGGAAGCGGTGAATGCGCTGGGCATTGGCCCGCAGGGCTTGGGCGGTGACAGCACATCCTTCGCCGTGCATGTGGAAACCGCGGCCACACACATCACCATGAACCCGGTCGCGGTGAATATCCAATGCCATAGCGCGCGGCGCGCGAGTGCGACCTTCACGCCTGCCGGCATCAGCATCGGCTTCTGAAGCATGACAGCCACCAGCATCAGCGTAACACTTGCGGGGCCGCCGGATCGCCCCGCCCTGATGCGCGTGCTGGCGGAAATGGGTGATTTTTATGATGAGGTTCTGGGCCATACGCGCCTTGTCGCGGCGGCGGAGGCTTTGACCTCTCCCGCCAATCGCGCCGGACCGTTTTGCCTGATTGGCCGCGCGGGGGATGAACCGGCGGGGCTTGTTTCGCTTTCGGGTTTTTTCCCGGCGCGGGATTTCACCTGGGGGCTATTGCTGCGCGATATTTTCGTGATGGAAGCGCATCGCGGCACACGCGCCGCGCGTGCGCTGATGCGTGCTGCCATGCGCTTCGCGGTGGCAGGCGACTACAGCCGCGTGGAATGGGGCACGGGTGAGGAAAACCTTCGCGCCCGCGCCTTTTATGCCAAGCTTGGTGCCGCCCCCTTGGCGCGGCTTTCCTATCGTTTTGAAGATCAGGTTCTGGCAGACGCCGCCGAAGGGCGTTGGCCTGTGCCGGAGGAAGAAACATGACCCATCACATCCTGCCCATGCCGATTACGGAAGATCAGGTCCGCGCGCTGCGCGTGGGCGATACCGTGACGCTGGAAGAAACGCTCTACGGCATCAGGGATGCGACGCAGATCCATATGTTCGATCATGGCCGGCGCACCAAATTCAATCTGCAAGGCCATGCCGTGATCCATACCGCACCCAATCTCCGCAAGGTGGAACGCGTTGGCAATAATCATTCGGGTTATGAGGCGGTGTGCGTGGGCACCACCACATCAGACCGCATGGAACGCTTCACCCGCCCGCTGATGGAACGCGAAGGTGTGCGGATCATCATCGGCAAGGGCGGGCTGCGTGATGGGTCGCTGCAAGCCTTTCGTGAATTGGGCGGTGCCTATTTGGCCGTTGTCGGTGGCGCGGCGGCATTGGAGACCACCTGGATTGAGGCGGTGGAGGATGTGGATATGGATGATCTCAATCCCGAAAGCCTCTACAAATTTCGGATAAAAGGCTTCGGTCCGCTGCTGGTGGCGATGGATAGCCATGGCGGCAGTCTTTTCGCCAAGGTGAATGATGAAGCGGCGCGCCGACGCCAGGCGGTGCTTGAAAAGCTGGGGGCGGCGTGATGGCGGCTGAGATCACGCGGCGCAGCACGGATATTCTGGTGTTGGGCGCGGG
>JBIIIE010000405.1:0-2746 GCA_044235135.1 Roseomonas sp.
CCGAGGCGATTGCCGAGGAATGGGGCAAGGCCGGCGGCACCAAGGGCGGCGAAATGCGCCAGGATGATGTGCCCCTGACCCGGCTTCTGGGCGCCGCCCAGGAAAGGATCGCGCCAGACCCAAGGCCCATGGTGGAAGGCATTGCCCGCTATGGTGAAACCGATCTGCTCTGCTACCGGGCCGAGGACCATCGCCTGGCCGCCCGGCAGGCAGAAGCCTGGCAGCCTGTGCTGGAATGGGCCGCGCTGGCGTTGGATGCGCCACTTGGCATCACGCAGGGCCTGATGCCCGTGCCGCAAGCACCAGCAAGCCTGGCCGCGCTTCAGGCCGCCGTCGCGCGGCATGATGCGGCGGGGCTTGCCGCGCTTGGCGTTGCCGTGCCGGCCTTGGGCAGCCTGGTGCTGGGCTTGGCGCTCAGTCTTGGGCGGCTTGATGCCGAAGAAGCGCATCGCCTGGCCACCCTGGATGAGCTGTATCAGGAGGAATTCTGGGGCAGCGATGATGAAGCCGCAGCGCGGCGCGCGGATCGGTTGGCTGATGTGCGGCTGGCGGCACGCTTCATGGCGCTGATGGCCGGCTGAGGCTTTGGCAATGGAGCCCCTTTCATGAAACTGAATTTCCGCTACGCGCTGCTGATGCTGATGGTCGCGCTGCCGATCCTGCCGGCGCATGGCGAGCCCGAACCGCTGATGGAAGACCCTTTCGGCATCATCGGCGCGGCCCCCACACCTGTTGGCGGCCAAACCCTGGCCCTTGGCCTTGGTTATACGAGCGCGCGGAATGGCGCGAACCGCGATCTTTATGGCGGCGCACTTGAAGCGGAAGCCGGGCTGGTGCGCGGGCTTGATCTGCGCTTTGCGCAAACAGCGGAATACGGCCCCGCAGCGCCCTATCCGGCGGATGATGCAAAGCGGCTTTGGGGCGGGCTGTCCCAGCTTGGCCTGCGTTGGCAAATCCTGGAAGAAGATGGCTGGCGCCCGGCGCTTGGTGTTTTTGGCGCCCTGCGCACCGCCTATGGGGAGACAAGCGGCCCATCGCAAAGCGGGCAGCTTGTTGGCCTGCTGAGCAAAACGCTGATTGAAGGCCCGCGACCACTCGCCCTTTCCTTCAATGCCGGCTGGTCGGAATTGTTCAATGCAGAGCCCGGGGAAAGGGCGGGACGGTATGAATTTGCCGCGGGCCTCACGCAGAATATTGCCCAAAATACGTCACTCGGCGTCAGCTATTTGCGCCTTCAACAGGATCGCGGCGAGAAGGATCTGAACATCATCGCAGCCGGGCTTTGGCATCGGCTGGGGCCCGCTGGCCCCATTATGGCAGCGGGCGCGGGTGCAGGGATTGGCGATGATTCGCCAAGCTTTCTGGTTTTCGCGTCACTCAAATGGCTGTTCGGCGCAGCGGCGCCCTGATGCTGTTGTGCGCTATGCCTCAAGCGCCTGATAGGTCAGCATATTGATGAGCCGCCGATAGCGCTGGCGCAATTCGCCCGGCGCATGGGCCATAAACACCACGCTCAGGCGTTCCGCCGGATCGGCCCAGAAATACGTGCCCCAAACGCCGGACCAACCGAAAGCGCCGGGCGCCCCCATAAGGCCCGAGCCACCGCGCGAAAGCCGCACCGCAACTGTCAGGCCAAAGCCATAGCCATCCAATGCCGGGTCCATGCTGGCCACGCGGTTTTCGATACCCTGCAAATGATCGGACGCCATCCAGGCCACCGTTTGCGGCGCCAGTACGCGCACACCGTTCAACACGCCCCCGGCGCGCAGCATTTCGGCAAAGCGCAGATAATCAGCGGCGGTCGAAACCAAACCCGCGCCGCCAGTTTCCATTTTTGGTGCGCGGAGCGGCGCTTCGACAGATTGCGGCGCGCCCGTGATGGGGTCTTTCGCAAAGGGCCGGGCAAAGCGCGCCAGTTTCTCACGCGGCAGCACATAGCCGGTTTCTTCCATGCCGAGCGGCGCGAAAACACGTTCCCGCATCAGCGCGCCAAGCGAGGCACCGCCCGCACGTTCCGCAACCGCGCCCAACACATCGGTGGAAAGCCCGTATTCCCAAACCGTGCCGGGATGGTGGCGGAGCGGCAGGCCACCAAGCGTCTCAGCAAAACTTTCCGTATCCATATTCTCGGCAACCCAGAAGGAACCAGGGGGTGCGATGGCATGCACCGCCGATCCATCGCGCCCGCCATAAACCAGGCCCGTGGTGTGGCGCATGGCATCCTGCACCGTCATGGGGCGCTTGGCGGCTTCGGTTTCAATCGGGCCTGCGCCGGAAAGCATCGCCGGTGTTGGTTTGGCCACCTGCATCTGCATCAGCGGCGGCAGCCAGGCACCGACCGGGTCTGTCACTAATAGCCGGCCTTCCTCAATCAGCGAAAGCGCCACCACGCCTGTCACTGGCTTGGTCATGGAAGCGATGGAAAAAATCGCATCCGCCTGCATCGGCGCGCGGCTTTCGGGGTCGCGCCAACCAATCGCTTCCAGATGCACAAGCTTGCCATCGCGTGCGATGGCGACAACGCAGCCAGGCAGCCTGCCCGCCGCCATTTCGCGTTCCATCGCCGGGCGAATGCGCGCAAGCCTTGCGGCGGACATGCCGACCAGTTCCGGCCGCGTCACCGGCAGCGGCGGCGTTGCGCTTTCAATCACCGGGCTCATGGTGCGTTTTCTCCGACAAAGGGATTGCTCCGGCGTTCTGCGCCAAAGCTGGAAGCCGGGCCATGGCCGCAGAGGAATTGGATGTG
>JBIIIE010000080.1:0-9832 GCA_044235135.1 Roseomonas sp.
TTCCTCATTGGTCGGGCCGAACAGCATTTCGCGTTCATGCCGGTCACGGATGCGGAGCATTTCCTTGCCGTAATCATCATAGCGCCCGCTTTCGCGCCACAGCTCGGCTGGCTGGATGGTCGGCATCAGGATTTCTTGCGCCCCGGCGCGGTCCTGTTCTTCGCGCACAATCTGTTCAACGCGGCGCAGCACGCGCAAGCCCGCCGGCAGCCAGGCATAAATCCCCGCAGAGGTCTGGCGAATCAGACCCGCGCGCAGCATCAGGCGGTGGGAGGCGATTTGCGCCTCGGCCGGGGTTTCCTTCAGTGTCGGCAAAAAGGCGCGAGAAAGGCGCAAGGTCATGTTCCTTCATGCAAGGCAGGCGGGGCGCACCCTAATCCAGAAGCGGCTGCGGGGGAATCACCCGCCCGCATCACGCAAGAAAACGACAAAATTCGATTGTGCGACGCAGCAAATCGTCATTTTGGGCGCGTTTATGGCATTTTCATGCTTGCCAGCGGGCAGGACAAACACTTACAAAAGAAAAGGCCGCCACCATCAGGCAGCGGCCCAAGTTTAGGGAGGAAACGCCAGTCACACGGCAGAGGAAGAAACCAATCTCCCTCTCGTTTGAGCAGAATGGCGGACCAGCTTCGAAGGCTCAACCAAAAAAGGCCAGAAGCAAGGTCGAAAAAGCGGCTACCAGACTGACATTGCCCGGATATAAGGCAAAACCGACCCTAGGGTCGGTTTTTCGCTTAATCAGGGGGCATGGAGAGGATTCCGCTGCGGAAAGACAGCCACTCGCTTTCGATCAGCAGGTAAATCACAAACCAGATCACCCCCGCCAGCGCCGTGGTGCCGAGCAGCTTCCAGCCCATCAGATGCTTTTGCGGCGCACCGCGCCAGCCGCCTTCTTCCATCTTGCCCTGCGAATCGGGCCGGGTACCCACCGGCAGCACGCAAAACAGCGCGAGCCACCAGATCAGCAGATAGAGAATGACGCCGGTGAAGACCGACATGGCTTAAACCCTGATCACATGAATTTCGACATTGGGCCGCTTCTTGAAGCGCCGGCCTAGCGCCTTGCGCAAGGCGCCGCGAAGCGATTCGCGCAATGTCTCATCATCATCGCGCAGCCCCGCCGGCAGATCGGCAATGCTGCGGCGAAGCTCTGCCGCGACCAGGCCAGGTTCGGCATCCGCTTCCGCGAAAAGCCCCGGCGCGGTGATCATGGGATCACCCAGCACCCTGCCCTGCCGATCAAGCGCGACAGAAGCCAGCACCACGCCATTGAACATCATGCGCCGGCGTGCCGCGATGACATCACCATCCAAGGGCAGCAGGCGTTCGCCATCCACCGCCAGGCGGCCGGTGGGCACGGCTTCAACCACCTCGGGCCGATTGCCGGAAAGGCGCAGCACATCGCCATCATTCAACAGGATCGGCTTGGCGCCGGCGGCACGCGCCAAATCCGCATGTTCCTGCATATGGCGCCATTCGCCATGCACCGGCACGGCGATGCGCGGTTTTACAAGCGCGTAGAGGCGGCGCAATTCTTCCCGCGCCGGGTGGCCGGAGACATGCACCATGGCCTGTTCATCAGTGATCACACGGCAGCCACGCCGCACCAGCCCATCCTGCACGCGCTGAATGGCGACCTCATTCCCCGGTATCTGGCGAGAGGAAAAGATCACCGTATCGCCTTCACCAAGCGCAATCGCCGGGTGCTTGTCTTCCGCGATCTTCGCCATGGCGGAACGCGGTTCCCCCTGGCTTCCCGTGCAGATCAGCAGAATCTCATCATCGGGCAGGAAGCCCGCTTCTTCCTCATCCAAAAAGGGCGGGAGGGATTTCAGATAGCCGCATTCCCGCGCCGAGGCTTCCATATTGCGCAAAGACCGCCCGAGCAGCGCCACTTGTCGCCCCGCCGCGCGGCCCGCCACCGCAATGCTTTCCAGGCGTGCGACATTTGATGCGAAGCAGGTAACGGCAATCCGCCCCTTGATGCCCTTGATCAATTCGGTGAGCGAAGCGCGCACATCAGCTTCACTGCCCGAATGGCCTTCAACGAGAGCATTGGTCGAATCACACACCATGGCGAGCACGCCTTCAGCGCCAAGTCGTTCAAACGCGCTTTCATCCGTGGGCGCGCCGATCAGCGGCGTGGGATCAAGCTTCCAATCGCCGGTGTGCAGCACAAGGCCATAAGGCGTTCGCAGCACCAGCGCCTGGGCTTCCGGGATGGAATGCGTCACGGGGATGAAGCTGCAATCGAAAGGGCCGAGCTTCACGCGCCCGCCCGGCGGCAATTCATGCAGGCGCACTTCATGGATCATGCCTGCTTCGCCAAGCTTGCGGCGCAGCACGGAAAGCACGAAAGCCGTGCCATAAATCGGGCAGCGCAATTGCCGCCACACATGCACCACCGCGCCGATATGGTCTTCATGCGCATGGGTGATGATGAGGGCTTGCAGGGCGCCGCGATTTTCCGCGAGCCAGACAGCATCCGGCACCATGACATCCACTTCCGGCTGATCCGGCCCGGCAAAGCCAAGCCCGCAATCCACCGCCAGCAAGGCGCCATCACAGCGATAGACATTAAGGTTCATTCCGATCTCACCCGTCCCGCCCAGCGGGATGAAGGCAAGATCGCCAGTCATGACATTCATGGGGCTAATCAGAATCCGAACGAAGAGGATCGCGAAGCGCGCTTTGGTGGAAAACGGAAGAAGGATTACGCTCGGCCAGCAAGCGCAACCCTTCAAGGGTTATGTCGGGATCGGTTCTTTCAATGACAAGGGTGCCTTCGGCGAATAGCGGCGCCAGGCCGCCCGTGCCAATCACCTTCATCGGGCCGCCAAATTCCGCTTTTATGCGTGAAACAATACCCTCCACCAGGCCGACATAGCCCCAATAGATGCCCGATTGCATGGCGGGCACGGTGGCGCGCCCAATCACCGCTTGTGGGCGGCCAATGCCAATCCGGGGCAGGCGCGCCGCGGCCTTGTGCAGTGCTTCGATGGAAAGATTGATGCCGGGCGAAATCGCGCCGCCAAGATAGGCCCCATCGCCATCCACCACATCAAAAGTGGTGGCGGTGCCGAAATCAATCACAATCAGCGGCCCACCATAGCGGGTATGGGCGGCAAGCGCATTCAACAACCGGTCCGCGCCGACTTCTTCCGGGCGGTCAACGCGAATGGCAAAGCCCCAATCGAGCGGCGCACGCGCAATGAGGGGCTCGCAATCCATCCATTCGCGGCAAAGCCGCCGCAGATTGTAGAGTGCCGCTGGCACCACCGTGCCGATCACGCAACGCAGAATGTCATTGGGCTTCAAGCCGGCATGTTGGAACAGCGCCAGCAGCCAAACCGCATATTCATCCGACGTGCGATCCGCGCGTGTGGCGATGCGCCAGCGCCCGCGCCATTCCGTGCCGTCATGGACCGCGAAAACAACATTGGTATTGCCGGCATCAATGGCGAGCAGCATGGTCAAATGATCTCCCCGGCCAGAATAAGCTGAACTTCGCGGCCTTTGGCAAGCATAAGGCCGCCTTCAGGCGACAATCCGGCAAAGGCGCCTTCCATCAGCGCGCCATCGCGTTTGACCGATACCGCCGCGCCCATGGCCGGACCATGGCGGAGCCAGGCATCACGTATGGGATCAAAACCTTTGCGCAGGCGCGTTTCATGCCAATGGGTAAGGTTCTGCAGCAGCGCGGTTGCCAGCGCTTGCGGCGTCGGTGGACTTCGCAGGTATTCGGCAAGGCAAGCCGTGGCACGGTCCGGCAGGCTTGGTTTGTTCGAGATGTTCACGCCAATGCCGATGCAAATCCAATCGAGTGCATGGTCAGTGGTGATACCGGTTTCGACCAGAATACCCGCCAGCTTGCCACCACGCAGCAGAACATCATTAGGCCATTTCAGGCTGGGTTGCGCGGTCTCAGGCAGCAACGTCATGAGCGTTTTCGCCAAGGCCACCGCCGCCACGAAGGACCATTGCGGTGCCTCCCGCAGCGGCACCTCTGGGCGCAACAATACGGAAAGGTAGAGATTACCCGCGGGGCTATCCCACCCCCTGCCCTGCCGACCACGGCCCGCGCTTTGCCGGAGCGCCTGTATGGCAAGGCCTTCAGCCTCGCCCGCTTCCGCGCGTTGCTTGACGAGGGAGGAGGTGCTTTCAAGCACCTCATGACATTCAAGGCGAAACTTCACGCCGGCTTACTGCCGCGCACCCGGCCTTAGCCGAGCAGCGCGGACACTGCTTCTTGCGCCGCGCGCACCAAGGGGGCGGGCATCAGGAAGAACAGCGTGGTGAAAATGCCGGAAATGCCCATCACCATCGTGAGCGTCTGTGGGCGCGCATCCAAAGGCGCCTCTGCCTCATCAAAATACATCACCTTGACGACGCGCAGATAATAGAAGGCCGAGATCACGGAGGTGAGCACACCCACCACCGCAAGCGTCCAGAACCCGCCCTGCACGGCTGCCAAAAACACGTATAGCTTCCCAAAAAAGCCGGCGAGCGGCGGGATGCCGGCCATGGAGAACATGAAAATCGTCATCCACATCGCCATGGCAGGATCGGTCTTGCCAAGCCCGGCCAGATCTTCAATGCGCGAAACTGCCTTGCCCTGGCGGCGCATGGCGATCAGCACCGCGAAGGTGCCAAGATTCATCGCAAGATAGATCGCCATATAGACCATCAGGCCATGCAGGCCCTCATCACTCGCGACCGCAAGGCCCATTAGCGCATAGCCGATATGCCCGATCGAGGAATAGGCCATCAGGCGCTTGATATCGCGCTGCCCAACGGCCGCGAGCGCGCCCAGCACCATGGAAGCGAGTGAGATCAGAATAATCACCTGCTGCCATTGCGCGGCGAGATCCGCGAAAGGCCCGGCCAGCACACGCACCAGCAGCGCAATCGCCGCCACTTTCGGCGCGGCGGCGAAAAACGCCGTCACGGGTGTGGGCGCGCCTTCATAGACATCGGGCGTCCACATATGGAAAGGAACGGCGGAAACCTTGAAGGCCAAGCCAGCAAGGATGAAGATCAGCCCGACGGTCAGCCCTTGGCTCCGGCTTGCGGGATCAAGAAGTGCGAGAGCGATGCGTTCAAAACTGGTGGTGCCGGCAAAGCCATAAACCAGCGAAGCGCCATACAGGAACAGGCCCGACGCCAAGGCGCCCAGCACGAAATACTTCAAGCCGGCTTCGGCGGATTGCTCATTATCGCGATGGAAGGCCGCGACCACGTAAAGGCTGAGCGAGAGCAATTCCAACCCGATATAGACGGTCATGAAATCATTCGCACTCAGCATGATCAGCATGCCGAGTGTCGCGAATAGCAGCAGCACCGGATATTCGAAGCGATCCAGCCCTTCGCGCGTATTGAAATCCAAAGCCATCAGCATGCCGATGGCCGCCCCCAAAAGCACCAGCAGCTTCATGAAACGGGCGAAGCCATCGGAAATGACCTGGCCGAAAAAGGCGGTGCCATCCGGCACGGTCAGCACCAGGGCGGCGGTGACCACCAAAGCGCCGATGGAGGCCATGGTGCAGCCGAAGAACATATTCTGCCGCGGCAGCACACCAAACATCAGAATGGCCAGGCCAGCGCAGGCCAGCACAATCTCAGGCAGGGCGAGCATCCAATTCATGATCTTACAACCCCGCGAGCCGTGCCGCGCCAAGCGCGGCGTGATGCCGTTCCACAAGCGCCGCGACAGAGACTTCAAAGAAGGACAGGAAGCTTTGCGGATAAATGCCCATCCAGATCGTGAGCACGATCAGCGGCGCGAAGACCGCGTATTCGCGCGGCGACAGATCAAGCAGGCCTCGCAAATCATCACGCGTGATGCGCCCGAAGACAACGCGGCGATAGAGGTAAAGCATATAGGCAGCACCCAGGATCATGCCGAGCGCGGCACCAAACGCCACCCATGGGTTCACCTTCCAGGCACCCAGGATCACCAGCAATTCGCCTGGGAATCCCGCCAAGCCAGGAAGGGCGACAGATGCCATGGTGAACAGCATGAACACCAGCGCATAAGCCGGCATGATTTTCGCGACACCGCCGTAACGCATAATCTCGCGCGAATGCACCCGGTCATACAAAACACCGACACAAAGGAACAGCGCGCTGGAAACCACACCGTGTGAGAGCATGGTGAACAGCGCGCCCGAAAGCCCCTGCTGCGTGAAGGTGAAAATGCCAAGTGTGACAATGCCCATATGCGCAACCGATGAATAAGCGATCAGCTTCTTCATATCTTCCTGCGCCAAAGCCACCAGTGACGTATAGACAATGGCTACGATGGAAAGCGCGAAGATCCAGGGCGCGAATTCCGCACTCGCCACCGGCAGCAAGGGCAGGCTGAAGCGGAGAAACCCGTAAGCGCCCATCTTCAACAATACGCCGGCCAGAATGACAGAGCCCGCCGTTGGTGCTTCCACATGCGCATCCGGTAGCCAGGTATGCACTGGCCACATCGGCACCTTCACCGCGAAGGAAGCGAAGAAGGCAAGGAAGATCCAGGTTTGCAGCGATGGCGGAATGGTGAGGGTGAATAGCTCCACAATATCCGTCGTGCCGGCCTTGTACCAAAGCAGCAGAATGGCGAGCAGCATCAGCACGGACCCAAGCAGCGTATAAAGAAACAGCTTAAAGGCTGCATAAACGCGCCGCTGCCCACCCCAAACGCCGATGATCAGGAACATCGGGATCAGCACACCTTCAAAGAAGATGTAGAAGACCACGAAGTCCAACGCGCAGAACATGCCGACCATCATGGTTTCAAGGATCAGGAAGGCGATCATGTATTCGCGCACCCTGTTTTGCACCGATTCCCAGGAAGAAAGGATGCAGATGGGTGTCAGCAGCGTTGCCAGCAGCACAAACAGCACGGAGATGCCGTCCACGCCCATGTGATAGGTGACACCGAAATCCGAGAGCCAATCCAGCCTTTCGACGAATTGGAATTCCGCCTCATTCTTGTCGAAGCGGAACCACAGCACCAAAGACAGCATGAAGGTGATCAGGCTGGTCCAAAGCGCGGTCCAGCGCGCGTTGCTCGCCACTGTCGCTTCGTCGCCGCGCACGGCAAGAATGATCGCCACCCCGGCAAGCGGCAGGAAGGTCAGCAGGCTGAGCAAGGGGAAACCGACACCCATCATCTTCAGCCCCCGAACAGCAGCAGAGAAACAAGCAGAACAAGCCCCACAATCATGGTGAAGGCGTAGCTGGCGACGCGGCCGGTTTGCAGCGCAACCGCCTGACGGGCTGCGCCAGCCACCGATGCGGCCAGGCCATTCGGCACACCATCAATGATTCGCACATCGCCAATCTTCCAAAAGCCGCGCGCCAAGGCCTGCGCGGGGCGGACAAAGATCGCGTCATAAAGCTCATCAAAATACCATTTGTTGAGCAGGAAGCGATGCACCCCGGGCAGCGCATTTGCCAGCGCACCAGGCAGGCTTGGCGCGAACATATACATCACATAGGCAAGCGCGATGCCGCCGAGCCCGACAATGGTTGGCGCCAGCGGCACCCAGCCCGGCACCTCATGCACGTGATGCATGATGTGATTATGTGCCGCATTGACGATGGCGCCGTTCCAGAATTCTTCCCAGTGATGGCCGATGAAGGAGGGTGCGAACACTGTCCCCGCAAATACCGCGCCTACTGCCAGAAGCAGCAGCGGCACCAGCATCACCGCCGGGCTTTCATGCACATGTTCCATGGTGTGATGATCCGCCCGCGGCTTCCCGTGGAAGGTCAGGATCAGCAGCCGCCAGGAATAGAAGGCGGTCAAAAAGGCCGCGAGCAGCCCGCAGATAAAGGCATACATGCCAACCCCGGAATGTGCCGCATAGGCCGCTTCCAGCACGAAATCCTTGGAATAATAACCGGCAAAATATGGCACACCCGCCAGCGCGAGAGAGCCAATCCACATCACCGCATAGGTCACAGGAATCTTCTTCCAGATGCCGCCCATCTTCCGAATATCCTGTTCTTCCGACATGGCGTGGATCACGGCACCAGCGGAAAGGAACAGCAGCGCCTTGAAGAAGGCATGGGTGAACAAATGAAACACCGCGCCCTGATAGGCCCCAACGCCGGCCGCAAAGAACATGTAGCCAAGCTGCGAACAGGTGGAATAGGCGATGATGCGCTTGATGTCGTTCTGCACGCAGCCAATGGTCGCGGCAAACAGCGCGGTTGAAGCGCCCACCACGGTCACGATGGCAAGAGCCGTCGGCGCATATTCAAAGACTGGCGACATACGCGCCACCAGGAACACGCCGGCGGTGACCATGGTAGCAGCATGGATCAGCGCGGAAACCGGCGTGGGGCCTTCCATCGCATCCGGCAGCCAAGTGTGGAGGCCAAGCTGCGCCGACTTACCGCAAGCACCAAGGAACAACAGAATGCAAATCACCTCATAAGCCGGCAGGCCGGCGAAGTGCGCATCCTTATGCTGATCAATCGCGCCAAAGATTTCGCTGAATTCGATGGACCCAAACACCCAAAAGGTCAGGCAGAGCCCCAGCATGAAAAACAGATCGCCCACGCGATTGACGATGAACGCCTTCATCGCCGCCGCGCAGGCGCTTTCCTTTTCATACCAATAGCCAATCAGCAAATAGGAAGCGAGGCCAACGCCTTCCCAACCAAAGAACAGCTGCACCAGATTATCCGCTGTCACCAGCATCAGCATCATGAAGGTGAATAGCGACAGATAAGCGAAGAAGCGCGGCGTTGTCGGGTCATGCGACATGTAACCAACGCTATAAAGATGGATCAGCGTGGAAATGCAGGTGACCATCGCCACCATCACGACACTCAGCGTGTCATAACGCAGCGCCCAATCCAGCCCGAAGGAGCCCACATCCAGGAAGCGCAGCAGCACCACTGTTTGCGGCGCATGGCCCAAGGCCACTTCAACGAAGGAAGCCACACCGCAAATGGCGGCCAGCGCCATGCAGAGAACCGTCACCCATTGCGAAGCCTTGTCGCCAATCCAGCGACCAAAGAAGCCCGCAATGGTCGCACCCAGCAGCGGGAAGAAAACGGCGCCGACAAACATCGCGCTAACCCTTCAGGGTCGAGATATCCTCGACCTCGATCGAACCGCGGTTGCGGAAGTAAACGACAAGAATGGCAAGACCAATCGCGGCTTCAGCCGCCGCGACCGTCAGGATGAACATGGTGAAGACCTGCCCCGCCAAGTCATTCAGATGCGCGGAAAACGCCACCAGGTTCAGATTGACCGAAAGCAGGATCAATTCCACCGACATCAGAATGACAATCACATTCTTGCGGTTCAGGAAAATCCCGAAAATGCCGAGCACGAAAAGCATCGCCGCCACGGTCAGGAAATGGGATAGGCCAATGGTCATGTCAGTGATGCCCCCCATGGCCATGGTGATGTTCAATGGGCTTGGGCGCCGCTTCCTCAGGCAAGGGCGGGCGCCTTATGCCAAGTTGTTTCAAGCCAGCACCAGTCGGCACCGCGACATTCGTCACGGACCCGGCACGCGCAATCTGTTCCGCGATATTCTGCCGCTTGGAATTGGGCTTGTCGCGCAACGTCAGTACAATGGCGCCAATCATCGCCACCAGAAGGATCAGGCCGCAGCCCTGAAATAAATAGATATAATCGGTGTAGAGAATGCGCCCGAGCGCCTCAGCATTGGGGAGATCAGATGGCGTTTCATTGAGCCGAAGCTGCATGGCCCCCGGTGCCGTGCTCCAGCCGATCATCACCATGACCAATTGCACCAGCAGCACAAGGCCAATCAGCGCGCCGACGGGCGCATAGCGCTGAAAGCCCTCACGCAAA
>JBIIIE010000081.1:0-9807 GCA_044235135.1 Roseomonas sp.
CTTTCTGTTGGGCGATGCCTGCCATTTGCTCGGCAAGCCCTTGGTAAGTGCGGCGGTGCTGCGCTTTGAAGGCCAGCTTTCGGTGTTTCATGGCCATGACGGCACCAGCCCCTGCCATCGCTGCCTGCACCCGGAACCGCCGCCGCCCGGCCTGGTGCCGACCTGTTCCGAAGCGGGCGTGCTGGGTGCCGTGACGGGCGTGATGGGCACGCTGCAAGCGACCGAGGTGTTGAAGCTCATCCTTGGCATTGGCGAAGCGCTGATCGGCAAGCTGTTGCTTTGGGATGCGCTGGATGCGCGGTTTCGCACCGTGCGGCTGAAGCGCGACCCGGCCTGCGCGCTGTGCGGGCCGGAAGCTTCCATCCGCGACCTTTCCGCGCATGAAAACGTGGCAGAGCCGGCCTGCCGCGCATGAGCGAAAGGCGCCCCCCGCTTGGCATTTTACTGCTGGATGGCGGGCATGAACGCGCCCATTACGCCTTGGTGATGGCCAGCGGCGCGGCGGCACTCGGGCGCGATGTGGTGCTTTTCGTCACCAATGGCGGCTGCCGGCTACTTTTGGCCGATTGCCCTTTGTTGCAGGACCCTCGGGAAGCCCATTTGGCGGCGCGCGGCGTGGCCGGCATTGGCACTTTGCTTGCCGCCATCGCCGCCCTTGGCGTGCAGCGCATGGCCTGTGAGGCCGGGCTGAAGGCCGAGGATTTGGGCGCCGCGCCGCTTGCGCCCGGCGTTGAACGGGCGGGGGTGGCCAGTTTTCTGGCCGCGGTGGGTTCTGGGCAGATCGTCAGCCTGTGACCTATGGGTGACGGTTCTGCGCATGGTGCCTGAGCTTCGGGCAGCAAAGCTCTGATTTATCATTCGATTCTATCGGTATTCCGCCTAAATCTTGTCATGTTTGCCGTGGCAAATACCCCACATGCTGTGGGCTTCGGGTAACGCTTGACCTGCCCAATCCAAATGGCCTAGGCGGGTATGCCGCGATTGTGTTTCTGGATGTTTCAAACACCAGGGCTTGATCAGCGGGACGGCTTGGGCCGCACCGATGCGGGGGCATTGGTGGGGCTCTTGGGGGGCCGTTTCGGGGCGCAAATCCCAGACCCGATGGAGTATGAGGGGATGCACGGGTTTCGACTGGGCTATGGCCGGTTTCTGGTTTTGGGGCTGCTGATGGCAGTGCTTTCAGCTTGCGCTGATGGCGTTGGTGGCCGCCACGCCAATGGGCCTTTCTATAATCGCCCCGATAGTACTTCCCCGCCCGGACCGCCCGGAGACCCCTGGGGGCCCTGGATCCGCGATGCCTCCCGCAGGTTTGACGTGCCCGATCTTTGGATCCGCGAAGTCATGCGCCAGGAAAGCGGTGGCCGCCCGGGGGCCACGTCCCGCGTGGGGGCCATGGGGCTGATGCAGGTGATGCCCGGCACCTACCGTGAATTGGCGCAGCGCTACAATCTGGGTCCGGACCCCTATCACCCTTACGATAATTTGCAGGCCGGCGCCGCCTATATCCGTGAGATGTATCAGCTTTACGGCAACCCCGCCTTCCTTGCGGCCTATAATGCCGGGCCGCGGCGCCTGGAGGATTTTTTGTGGGGCGGTCGTGGCCTGCCGGATGAAACACGCAATTACGTGGCGCGCGTTGGACCACGCATCGCAAGCACCGCGCCAGCGCGCCGCGCCCCGAGGGAGGTTTATGCCGCTGCCGATATCGGCACCAACATCCCGCGCGGGCCGCGCCGGATGGATGGCGGTACGATGATGGCGCTGAACCAACAGGGCAGCCCTGCGCCGACCGTGCAGGTTGCGCAGGCCGCCGCCCCTGCCCCGGCGGCACAGGCGGGCACTCAGGTGGCGAGCCTTGGCAATGTGGTGCGCATGGACCCGATCCCGGATGGCAGCACCTTCACCCCGGCGGAGCGCCAGCGCGCCGGGCTGGGTACGGGCAGTTCAGCACTCGCTTCTGCTTCTGTAGCGCCGCCAGCGCCGCGTCAGGCGCCGGCGGCTGCGCCTACGCGCAGGCTCGGCTTGATCAGTTCCGCCCAGGCAGCGCCAGCGTCAGCCCTTGGTCGTGCCGGTTCGGTGCCGCCGCCAAGCGGGGGCGGCAATGGCTGGTCGGTCAGCCTTGGGCGTTTTGCCTCGGAAAACCTGGCGCGAAGCGCGGCTTCATCAGCCCGTTCCTCGGCTGGCGGTAGCGGTCAGGCGGAAGTGGTGCGCGTTGCACAGGGCAAGAACGCAGCCTTCACCGCAAGGGTGAAGGGGCTGACTCGGGCGCAGGCTGAGCAGGCGTGCCAAAGGGCGCGCTCGGCGGGGAATTGCACGCTGGTGGCGCCGGGGGCGTGATCGGCGAAAGCCGATTCCTCCCAGCCCGCCGACAGCAGCAGGATTTCCTGCTTCGACGTCACCGCCAAAGCGGGGCGGGGGGCTGAGCCGTTACTGATCGGCCATCGTCATTTTGGTGGCAACACTGGCCACGGCAAAGCCGGATGGCGATTATTCCTTATTGGCGATTATTGTTCTATGCGCCCTCCTGGTTGGCTCCCACCTCAAACCTTTGTTCAATGACCATGTCAAAATTATTCCGCATCACCGCCCTGATCTTCCTTTCTGCCTTTATCGCCCTGCCAAGCCTTGCGCAGAATTGGAACGGCGATTGGGAAAGCCGCTGGCGCACGGGTGGCGCACGCATCACACTCTCGTAGCAGGGCGATCAGGTGACGGGGCGTTACACGCCCTATGACGGCGTGATTGAAGCGCGGGTTGAAGGGAAGCGCCTGATTGGGGAATGGATCGAAGGGCCGCGCCGGGGTGGCTTTGAATTCGCCCTCAGCCCCGATGGCAGCAGCTTCGCAGGCCGCTTCGATAGTGGGGAATGGTGGAATGGCAGGCGGCTTGCGGACAATGAAAAAACGCCGCGTGTGGATACAAGCAACGCAACCCCGCGCGATGCGCTGCGCAGCTTTTTGCTGCTCCTGAATATCCATCGCGGCCGCCCGCATGATGTCTTTGAACGCCTGTCCCACCTGGTCACCTTTGCCCCTGATCAGGCCGATCTGCCGACCGATGACAAGATGGCGACAATCCTCGCCAATTATGACCTGATTGATCAATTCCGCCTGCGCCTTTGGGAAGTGCCAGGGGCGAGCGAGGCGCCTGAAGTTTCCATCACGCTGAAACGTCCTGATGGGGCACAGCTTCCCCTTGTTATCCGGCGTGAGGCGGATGGCTGGCGCGTGCTGATGCGTGGCCTGCAGGAAGCTTTGGACAATACCAAGATATTGGCGGCCCAAAAGGGGCCCATCCCGCGCGGCGCCTTTGTGACGCCGCGTGCCACCATGCAAAGTTTCCTTTTGGCCATGGGCGATTTATCAAGCGAAGGGCGCACCCAGGCGGCCATGGCGCTGGATTTATCGCGCATACCGCTTTCCATCCGCTCCACCGAGGGGCCCTTGCGGGCAGAGTTGCTGAAATCCGTGCTCGACCGCGCTGGGCTTGTTGTGTTGCAGGAAATTCCGAATGATCCGCAAGCGTCAGAAGCCTATGAGCATTATGTTCACCCTGCCGGGCGGATTATCATTCAACGAGTCGAACGCGGTGGTGAGCAGCTTTGGCTGTTCTCGGCCGATACGGTCATGGGGTTGCGCGACCTTCATGAGGCTGTTGAAGCGCTTTCCCTTATCAGTGGCATCCGCTTGCATGAGGCTCATTCATCGTTTTTCGTGATCAGAAGCTGGGTTGGCCACATCAACCACCATTTGCTGGAAACCTATTTCCTGCTGGAGAACTGGCAATGGATCTTGTTGGTCCTGATTGTGCTTCTTGGTTATGTCGGCGGCCATCTGCTGGCTTCTCTGGTTTTCATGCTGCTCGGCCCGCGGCTGGCGCGGCTTGCGCCGGAACGCAATTGGGCGCTTGAAAAGCGTGTGAAAGTACCAGTGCGTCTTTGCTTCGCAGCAGCGCTTTGGTTCACCGCCATTGGCAAGATGGGGCTGCCGGAGATGATCCAATATGGCGGTCAGGCGATTGCCGTTTCGCTGATGTCGCTTGGCCTGATCTGGGCGGGCTATACCCTGGTTGATCTGGTGACGAAGGGTTTTCAGGACCGCACCCAGGCGGCGGGCTTGCAGTTTGACCGTATCCTGGTTTCGCTGATTGCCACCGCATTGAAGGTTGCGCTGGCGGCGGGCGGCATCATTGTGGTCGCCGATATTCTGGATATTCCCTGGCAGGGTGTGATTGCGGGACTTGGTGTTGGTGGTCTTGCGGTTGCCTTTGCCGCGCGCGCGACGGTCGAGAATTTCTTTGGCGCGGCCATGCTGCTTTCCGATCGCCCCTTCAAGACCGGTGATGCGATTGTGGTCGGCAATATTTCAGGATCGGTCGAAAATGTCGGCCTGCGGTCCACCCGCATTCGCACCGCCGATGACAGCGTGGTCTATATCCCCAATGCAACCCTTGCCGCCGCGACGATTGATAACCGTGGCCGGCGCCGGCAATGGCTGTTCAAGACCACATTTGCGATTAGCTAAGATACCGCACCAGACAAGCTGGATGCCTTTGTGCGCGCCGTGAAGGAGATTGTGCGCGCCCATCCGGCGGGCAAGAACGGCCGGCTTCATTGCGCGGTCGTCAACCTGACGCCAAGCGCGATCGAGGTTGAATTGGTGATTTATCTCTCGGTGACCTCGGCTGCCGAGGAACGGGAAGCGAAGCACACCATTCTGCTTGAGGTCATGCGGCGCGCCGAGGCGCTGGGCGTGAGTTTTGCCAGTGCGGCCGAGGTCGAGGCGCCCAGCCAAGCGGCATCATAAGGGTAACCATTGGCGTCCCCGGCATGATGTGTTTTGAAAGGTCACGCCGGGCGCCTCAGACGATAGGGTTGCGTTCAACTGCGGTCCTGATCCCTGGCCGCATTAAGTTCCTGGCGCGCATCCAATAAGGCGCGCCTGGTGCGTGGCAGCGCTGGCGGATCACCAAGAAGGTTGAGCGTTCCCTGCCCGCCTGGGGTGAAAAGCGGCGCGCGCAACGCATCTATGGCGCCAGAAGGGCTGCGGCGCGCAAAGGCGGTACGAACCAAAGTCAGGCTATCAATGACGTCCTGCGCGCGCGCATTAGGGGCGATACCAAAGGCCTGGCGCCATTCCCCGCGCGCACGCGGCACAGCGATTTGCGCCATGGGCAGCATGACGTTCCAGCGCGGTCCATTCGGCAATTCAACCGACAGGAATTCCAAAGCCTGGATCAGGCGCGCCGTTTCCCAGGGCTGGCCGGTCAAACGGCGCGGATTGGTCAGCATATCGGCGCCCTGTTCGATGGAATGGCGCACGGCATCCACCGTGATGAAACTGCTGAATTCCGGCAGCCGCGCCGTTTCTGGTGGCCCGGAACAAGCGCCCAAGCCAATCAGCCCCGTGAGAAAAACGCGCCTATCGCACTGCATTCTTTTGTCCTTCCATCAAATCCCGCGACGTGTATCGCAATTCCGTTCAGGCTTGGCATAGCGGGCGGATTGATTCGCGATCCAGTATTTAGGCCTGGAAGGCGCCCGGATTTAGTGGTGCGATTCATGCTAACCTTTCCCGATCCAAAACTGCCCGCGCGCACCACTAGCCCTATATTTGGTGGGCCGATTCACGCTGCTGTCAGGAAGCAACAGCAGCGACCGGACCACTAGCGAACGACAAAGGCAAGTCCCGAACGCCGCTCAACACTCTGCGACGCCAATTCCTGGCGCGCATCAATCAAGGCACGGGTGGTGCGCGGCAGGGCCGGTGGGTCAGCGAAACGATTGAGCGTTTCCTGCCCGCCCGGTGAAAAAAGCGGCGCGCGCAAGGCGGCCATCGCTGCGGCGGGACGTTGCTCGGCAAAGCCAGTGCGGAGTTCCGTCAGGCTATCAATCACCTCCTGCGCGCGGGCTTCTGGCGCGATGCCAAAGGCCTGACGCCATTCAGCGCGCGCGGCCGGTATGGCAAGCTGCGCCATGGGCAACATCACATTCCAGCGCGGCCCATTCGGCACCTCCACGGCGAGGAATTCCAAAGCCTGAACCAGGCGCGCGGTTTCCCAAGGCTGACCAACCAGGCGGCTTCGATGGGTGAGCATATCGGCGCCCTGCTCAATCGAATGGCGCACAGGGTCAATCGAAACAAAGCCGCGGAATTCCGGCAAAGACGCCGTTTCCAGCGGTTTGGCGGCGCAAGCGCCAAGCCCGAGGAACCCCAAAAGAAGCAAGCGCCGGTCACATGGCATGAGGATGTCCTTCCATCAAAACCCCAGATAAAGCCGGCGTCTTTTCTGACAGCGCAGCAGGGTGGGCGCCTTGATCCGCATCACGGCGCCCACCCCTGCTAAGCGCCTATAGGCTGACCGCCTTGCCCTTTTCCGGCACCAGCACCTTGGCCTTGGCGCCGATCATTTCCGCTTCAAAGCCTGAGGCATCCGGCAGCAACATGCCGAAGGTCGCGTAATGGCAGGGAATGGCGGTGGTGACATTGCGCAGATACCGCTTCACTGAAAGTGCTGCCGCACGCGGGCCCATGGTGAAGCGATCGCCCACCGGTACCAGCGCAACTGTTGGCGCATAAAGCTCATCAATCAGCGCCATGTCGGAAAAGATATCGGTGTCGCCCATGTGATAGACAGTCGGTTCATGCTTGTCCTTTGGCGTCACCACAATGCCATTGGGCAGGCCGAGGCAATGGAAAACGCCATTGGCATCCACCTCGACCGAGGAATGGAAGGCTTGCGTCAACGTGACCGTGAATTCACCCTGATCCGTGGTGCCGCCGGTATTCATGGGATCAAACGCCGTGACACCTTGTTTGCCGAGCCACATGGCGAGTTCATAATTGGTCACCAGCTTGGCGCCGGTGCGTTTGCAGATGGCCGCCGTATCGCCGATGTGATCGGCATGGCCATGGGTCAGCAGCACATGGGTCGCCCCCGCGCTGGCCGCTTCCGCATCGCCGCCAAAGGCGGGATTGCCGGTCAGGAAAGGGTCAATCATCACAACCGACTTGCCGAATTCCAGGCGAAAGGCGGAATGGCCGAACCAGGTGAGTTTCATTGCGTGTTCCTTTGCGTTTCAGGTGAAGGTCATGCGGATGGTATCCGCGATCATGGCGGGCTTCGCCTCATTTTCGATTTCCAGCGTCTGGCGCACGGTGATGCGATGGGCACCTGGCGCGCCATCTTCCACCGCAACCAGGCTTTGCCGCAGCCGGATGCGCGCGCCGGCTTTCACCGGATTGACGATGCGCACCTTGTCGCTGCCGTAATTGATGGACCGCGAGGGCCAGGAAAGCTTGTAGATGCCTGCGCCAAGCTTTGGCAGCAGCGAGAGCAGCAGATAGCCATGCGCGATGGTCTTGCCGCCGGGCATCTCTCGCCTCGCGCGTTCCACATCCACATGGATCCATTGATGATCGCCGGTGACGTCGGCGAAGCGATCAATCAAATCCTGTGTGACTTCCAGCCAATCACTGACACCCAATTCCTGCCCGATCAGCGCCCTGAGCGCTTCCGGGGTTTCGACCATACGCATCGCGTCCTCCCTCAATCACTTCGGCGTAACATCGGGCGCGGCGCGGCGGGGATCAAGCCGGGCTATCGAAAGCGGGCGAATTGCGGCCTAATCGGTCCATGACCTTGCTTCCCGGCAGCCGGGGTTTCGTGGTGGCCATGGTCACGGCGCAAATCCTGACGCAAATCGGCGCCTTCACCCTGCCCGCGTTGTTGCCGGAGATGATGGGGCGCTGGTCGCTTTCCGCCACCGAGGCCGGTTGGCTGATTGGCGTTTTCTTCGCGGCCTATGTGCCGGCGGTGCCGGTTCTGCTTTCGCTGACGGACCGCTTGCCGGCGCGCCGCATTTATCTGGTAGGCACCGGGGCAACGGCTTTGGCGCATCTGGGCTTTGCCTTTTTCGCCGATGGTTTCTGGGGCGGGCTATTCTTTCGGGCGCTCGCCGGGATTGGCTGGGCGGGGGCCTATATGCCCGGCCTGAAAGCCATCGCGGATCCGCTGACCGGCGTGGCGCAATCGCGCGCTGTTGCCTGGCATGCGGCGGGGGTGGGGATTGCGGGCGCGGCTTCCTTCGCGCTTGCCGGGCTTTGTGATGCGCTTGTCGGGCCAGGTTTTGCCTTTTTGGTGGCGGGGATCGCGGCGAGTGGCGCCTTCGCCATTGCCATGCTGATTCTGCCCGATGCGCCGCCGCCCAAAAGCGCCGCGCCGCGCGGCTTGCTGGATTTCCGCCCGGTTTTCGCCAATCGCCGCGCCATGGCCTGGATTGCGGGCTATACGGTGCATACGCTTGAGATGGCGGTGCTGCGCGCCTGGGCAGTCGCCTTCCTGACCGCGAGCTTCCTGATCCAGGCGCCTCCGGCATGGCTGCCCGGCCCGACGGTGCTTTTTACCCTGGCCGGTCTGGTCGGCATTGCGAGCTCACTGCTTGGGAACCGCCTGGCCGAGACCCTGGGGCGGGATAGGATTGTGGCAATCGCCATGCTGTCTGGTGCCGCGCTATCGCTGGTGGCGGGGTTTGGCTTTGGTGCCTCGCCCTTTGTGGTGTTGCTTTTGGTGTTTTTGTGGAATGCGGCGATTTATCTGGATAGTTCGGCGCTGACGGCGGGTACGGTCCAGGCGGCGGACCCGGCGTTACGCGGCGCAACCATGGGGCTGCATAGCATGCTGGGCTATGCGGGCGGCTTTGTCGGGCCTTTGCTGGCCGGCGTGATGCTGGATTGGGCGGGTGGAGAGGGTGTCCTGGCCTGGGGCATCGCCTTTGGGCATGTCGCTTTCATCATGCTGGCGGGGTTTGCCGTGCTGCGCTGGCTGGGGCGCGGGGCCGATTCTCGACACCCTTCCCGGTAAGCTTCCTGCCAAAGCGCTGCCTTGCAGGCGGAATTACCCGGCCTTCGATGTGGTTTCGGGCATGATTCCGGGCACCCCTAGGGGCTTTGAGGAAAAAAACCGGGTGCTGGGGTAGATTTCGCTTGCATTCCTCCGGCGCAAAGCATACATCGCCTTCAGACGCAGTACGCACGTGCCTCTGGCCCCCGGCCCTTCCGGCCAAAGGGTTTACGCAACGACGTCAAGCGTTCTGGCAACCCCGTCCGGGTCTCCTCGGGCGGCTTTCTTCTGGTCGCTGGTTCGTTCGACCGTTTCGTTAACCTTGGGCCATCGCCGTTACAGGTGGTCCTCTTGGAGCCTGGAGGGTGCTGCGATGACACCAAAAATCGCACGCTTTTTGCGCGACAACGCGCCTGCCACGCCATGCCTTGTGCTGGATGTGGATCGTGTCGAGGAAAAATACCGCGCCATGCGCGCGGCATTGCCCTTGGCGCGCATCTATTATGCCGTGAAGGCCAATCCTGGCGCACCGATCCTGGAGCGCTTGGTGAAGCTCGGCTCCAGCTTTGATGCGGCATCTTGGGAAGAAGTGCAGGCCTGCCTTGCCGCCGGCGCGCGGCCGGAAGTGATTTCCTATGGCAATACCATCAAGAAGGTGTCGGCCATCGCTGCCGCCCATAAGGCTGGTGTTTCCATGTTCGCCTTCGACAGCATCGAGGAATTGGAAAAGCTGGCGCGCCATGCGCCGGGCGCGCGGGTCTATTGCCGCATCCTGGTGCAGAATGAAGGCGCGGAATGGCCGCTTTCGCGCAAATTCGGCTGCGAATTGGACATGGCGCGCGATTTGATGCTGAAGGCCGGCGATATGGGTCTCGACCCCTATGGCATTTCCTTCCATGTCGGCAGCCAGCAGACCAAGACCGCCGCCTATGAAGGTGCGATCGCGCGGGTTGCGATGCTGTTCAC
>JBIIIE010000082.1:0-9799 GCA_044235135.1 Roseomonas sp.
TGAATTCGGCGATGCGCTGCTTCGCTTCTTCAAGGCCGGCCTTCCGTTCCTCATGATCGCCGATATAGGCGGTCTGCAAGGCGAAATAGATGCGCCGCGCCGGCGTATCGGCCATATCGGGCGTCATCAATTGCTTGCCGAACAGGAAGCGCGCCTTGGCGGTGAGTTCAATACGTGCGCGGTTGCGGAAGCGGATCGGGGCGCCATTGACGATCATCATGTCGCCTTGGCGGAGTTCAAGCACGAGGGTAGACATTTTTTGTCTCCGTTACTGGGTTGAGGTGGCGACCCCGGCCATGCCGGGATCGCCATTAAAACATCAGCGGAAGAGGCTGAGCAGGACCTGCGGGCCCTGATTCGCGATACCAAGCGTTTGGATGCCCAGCTGCTGACGCGTTTGCAGCGCCTGAAGCTTGGAGCTTTCCTTGGCCAAATCAGCATCAACCAGCGCCCCAAGACCATCATTGAGGGCGTCGATTTTCTTGGAATTATAGGTGATCTGGTTTTCCACGAACTGCATCTGCGCGCCGAACTTGTTCAGCGCGGTGGAGATGGCGGCATCCGCCTGGGCGAAATCACCAGTGCCAGGGGTAAGCCTTGTTACCGCAGCCGCAGCGTTAGCCGGTAGTGTCGCATCAAGCTTGAGGTTTGCGCCATCCACAGCTTCGATCGTGAAGGTGCCACCTGTTTCATTGCGGATGCTGACGATGTCACCACCACCGGCAGTAGTATCTGTGCTCAACAGCGTACGACCATTATAGAAGGCGTCGTCAATGAAGCTACTGATCTGATTGACGACTAACGTGTACTGCTCATTGTACTGGTCGCGTGAAGCACCAGTGACGGCGGCGTCAGCCAAGCGGGTCAGCACGGCACGCGCCTGCTTCATGGCATCAGACACCACCGAAAGCGAGGCGAAGGTGGTGGAAAGAATACCACGCGTACCACCAAGCTGTTCACCCACCGCCGTAACGCCGGCGACATCCGAACGCACCGCCTGGGCCACGGCAAAGGCGCCACCATCATCCCGAGCATCCGCAACGCGGAAACCGGTCGAGACACGCTTCTGCACGAATCCCAGTTCAGAATTGGTCTGATTAAGGGATTGCAGCGCAAAAACGGCCTGACGGTTGGTATTGACAGAATTGAACGACATTGGGGTCTTCCCCTTTCTAACGGCGCTCGCTCTACCCTGAGTAGCGATTGCCAGTTCGACATCCGCTTTTTGCGGCGCCTAGTAACTCTGCCCGATGAAGGTTAACAAAAACTAAATAGCGCAGGAAAAAACTAATGTGAGGTCAATTTTTTTTAAGCGAAGCTTACCATTGGGCTTAACACGCAATCATTCAGCCAGGAAGTGAGACGCCGCATGAAGGCGGCGATCGGGCTAAAAGCAACGCGAAATGACAGCGCCCAGCACAAAGGCTGGGCGCGGGAAAAATCCAGAATGGAGATTGAGTTAGCGGAACAGCCCCAGCAGCACCTGCGGGCCCTGATTGGCCAGGCCCAAGGTCTGCACCCCAAGCTGCTGACGGACTTTCAGCGCCTCAAGCGTGGAGCTTTCCTTGGCCAGATCAGCATCCACCAGCGCGCCCAGGCCACCTTCCATGGCGTCCACCTTCTGCGAATTGTATTTAATCTGGTTATCCACAAAGGCCATTGAAGAGCCGAATTCGTTAAGCGCCGTGGAGATGGCCCTATCCACATCATCAAAATCACCTCCGCTGACGATCCAGGTAGTCGCCTGGGCTGAACTGGTTGGCGCAGTTGCGGGCATTTTCAGGGTGTCGCCATCCACGGCGTTGATGGTGAAGGTGGCGCCGCTTTCATTGCGTATGGCCGTGATATTGCCGCCACCTGCGTTAGCATCGGTCGAAAGCAGGGTGCGACCATTGTAAAAAGCATCATCCACAAAGCTGGCGACTTGGGTAGCCAGAAGTTCATATTGCTGTTCATAAGTTACGCGCTGGTCAGCGCTGATCGCGGCATCAGCCAAGCGGGTCAGCACGGCGCGCACCTGCTTCATGGTATCGGAAACCACCGAAAGCGAAGCGAAGGTGGTTTGCAAACTGCCCTTGACGCCGCCCAATTGCTCACCAACCGCGATGACGCCAGCCACATCCGAACGAACCGCCTGCGCGACCGCGAAAGCCCCGCCATCATCCTTGGCATCAGCCACACGATAGCCTGTCGAAACACGCTTCTGCGTGATGGACATTTGCGAATTCGTCGTGTTGAGATTCTGCAGCGCGATCAGCGCCTGGGCATTCGTATTGATCGAATTCATCGTCATCGGAGTTTTTCCGTTCCCACAGCACGCGACCCAAGCAGAGCCGCTTCGCGCCTAAATTCCACCGCATTTTGCGACGTAGGTTTAATAAATCCGGAAATAGTTAATAAAGTATAAACGCCCCACCTATTTTTTCACTCGGAGGCAATTTTCCTTAAGAAAGATATTGGCGGGCCATTGCCCCATAGCCCGCCCTCTCCGCCTTATTTCGCCCTTTCGTAATAGGTGCCATCCGCGGTCTTCACCACAATCTTCTCACCTGCCGTAATAAAAGGCGGCACCATCACCTTGACTCCATTGGAAAGCACTGCCGGCTTATATGAAGAAGAAGCCGTCTGGCCCTTCACCACCGGGTCGGCTTCCACAATCTCAAGCGTCACGGTCTCCGGCAGATCCATGGAAACCGGCTCACCTTCGATCAGCTTCACATTGACCGTCATGTTTTCCTGCAAATACGGCAGGCGTTCGCCCAGGATATCCTTGGGCACCAGCGTCTGCTCAAAGGTTTCCGGGTCCATCAGCACCAGGTTTTCGCCATCCTCATAGGAATAGGTAAATTCCTTGTCTTCGGTCGTCAGGCGTTCCACCGTATCGGCGGTGCGCCAGCGCTGGTCCTTCTTGGCGCCGGTCTTCACATTGCGCATTTCCACCTGGATCACGGCCGCACCCTTGCCGGGGATCATGATATTCTGCTTTAGGATGGTGTAGCGCTGGCCTTCAAATTCAATGACCATGCCGGCGCGCATCTGGTTGGCTTGCATCTTCGCCATGGGGATACCTGCATCTTCGCGGTTGAAACGGGGCCTGCCCGGGCGGGCTGACATTTGCGCGCGGGTATAGGGGGCGGGGCCGGGCCCGGCAAGCTTTGGGGCCCTCGGGCGGCTTTGGCGGGCTTCCTGAACTCGGTGCCATGGGGCAAGCTTTCGGCCACGCCCCACCTGCCGAATGGAAAAGCCCATGGCCGCCGAACCAATCCTTCGTATTGACCCCACCGCCTTGCGCGGCCTGGTGCATGCCATGATCCGCGCCGGCGGCAGTGCGGAAGATGAAGCGGCGATGGTCACGGATCATTTGCTGGAATCGAACCTGCAAGGCCATGACAGCCACGGCATCATGCTGCTGGTGCGCTATGTGGAGAATATGCGCGCGGGCAAGCTGCATCCGGGCGCCATGCCGGACGCGGTGCGGCAGGAGGCGTCGCTCGCCGTATTTGATGGCAAGATGGGCTATGGTCAGCGCATCGGGCGCATCACCATGGATTGGGCGATCAATGCCGCGCGCCAGCATGGCCATGCCGTGATGGCGTTGAAGAACGTGCATCACCTGGGGCGCATCGGGTCCTATGGTGAACAGGCGGCGCGGGCGGGGATGATTTCCGTCCATTTCGTCAATGGCGTATCCGGCCCCGGCGCGGTGGCGCCCTTTGGCGGGAGTGATGGGCGCATCTCCACCAATCCGGTCTGCGTTGCCGTGCCGGCGGTGGCGGATGGCGAACATCCGCTGATCCTGGATTTCGCGACGGCCGCAATTGCGCTTGGGAAGTGTCGCGTTGCCTTCAATGCCGGCAAGCCAGTGCCGGATGGCGCCTTGGTGGATGCCAAGGGCAAGCCCACCAATGATCCGGGCGTGCTGTATCGGGATCAACCGCGCGGTGCCTTGCTGCCCTTTGGCGGGCATAAGGGCTATGGGCTTGCCTTGATGTGCGAAATCCTGGCCGGGGCGCTGATTGGCGGTGTAACCGCCGCGCCGCACCACCATAAGGATGGCAGCATCGTCAATGGCTGGTTGGCCTTTGTGATTGACCCCGCGCGCTTTGGCGATCTGGCCGCCTTCCGGTCCGAAATGGCCGCCGTGATCGCGCATGTGAAGGCATCGCCGCCCGCCGACCCGGATCAGCCCGTGCTGGTGGCCGGTGAGAAGGAAAGGGCCACCCGCGCCGCGCGATTGGCCGGCGGCATTCCGGTGGATGCCACCACCTGGGACATACTTGCCGATACCGCGCGCAGCCTTGGCATCAATGCCATCCCAACGCCGGGCGCGTTTTAGCGCGTGCTGCGCCTGCTGCTGCTTGCGCTAAGCCTTTGCGGCGGCAGCGCTTATGCGCAAGCGCCGGATTGGCGCAGCGTGGCGCCGCCCTTGCCGCTGAGTGCACCCGTCACGCCGGCCACCGCGCCGGTGGCGATTGGTGGCGCGGCTTGGGGGCCGTGGCGGAAGCTCTGCCGCGAGCAATGGGAAAGGCTGGACCGCGCACCTCGGCGCGATTGCCTGAATGTTGCGGGCGTTGAGCGTGATGCGCCGGCGCGCGTGACGCGCCTTATCTTGGCGCCCGAGGTATTGCGCGGTGAAAGGCTTGCCGTATTGCGCCGGGATGATGGCGGCATTACCGGCTTCACGCATGATCCGCCCGATGCGGCGCGTGATGGCGCGCTGCTTCCCTGGCGGCGGCAATTTGAAAGCTGGAGCCTGACGGCGCGGCGCATCGCGACCGGTGCGACATTTGAATTGCCGGTGCCCGACAGCCCGCGCGGCGTCACCTGCCGTGCCGAGGGGCTTTCACGGATCGAAGCGCGTCAGGTGCTGGTGGCGCTCTGCGCCGTGGAATTGGCGGGCCGCCTTGGCAATACGGGGCAGGAGGCGCGGATCGCCATGGCCGGGCGGATTGCGATTGATCTCCCAAGCGCCATGATTGTGGCGCAGGGCTATGCTTCCAGGATTGAGACCTTTGCGGGCGGGCGTTCCAACGGTGTTGTCATCACCGCGGCGCGGCATTGGTTGGAATAGCGCGGGTTATTTTCGCTTGTTTTAAGGAAAAACTTGCGATTGGCGTGGGAAAGGCCCATATGACCGGTGTCACCTCGTCCGGTTTGGGCGTTTCGGCCCGGCCCCATAAGGTTTGGCGAGTTTCCTCAAACCTGCTTCCCGTGCCTTCCCATGGTTGGGCTGTAGCGATGGTCGGCCCGTAGCGCGATCCCGCGCGACGGAGTTTCTCAACCGGAGTAAACAGCATGGCAACCGGCACTGTAAAATGGTTCAACGCCACCAAGGGTTATGGCTTCATCCAACCCGATGATGGCAGCAAGGACGTTTTCGTCCATGTCAGCGATGTCCAGCGTTCTGGCCTGCAAGGCCTGAATGAGGGCGACAAGATTGATTTCGAAATGCAGAAGGGTCAGCAGGGCAAGATTTCTGCCGGCAATCTGCGCAAGATCTGATCTTGGCTTGCGGCGCTTGATGGCGCTGCGGTTTTTGGAGCGGGGCGGCGTTTGCTGCCCCGTTTTCTTTTCATATCTGGGGAAGCGGCATGGCGCGCAAACCGAATTACGGGCAGAACCGGGCCGATGTGAACCGGGCCAAGCAGGCGCGCAAGGAAGCGAAGCTGGAAGCGCTGAAGGAAGCAGTGGCACGGCGCAAATCGGGCGAAGACCCGCCGGAAGCCGATCGCGACGCAGAGAAAGATGTAAAGACTGAAGGAGAACACCATGGCCAATAAGCCAGGAACCCAGGCGCGCTTCGTGCTGTTTGACGTGATCTATGAGGATGGCAGCCGCCGTTCCAACCGCAAGGTGCCAGCGGAATTGCTCGGCGGACTTGATGGTGATTTGCCGGCGCAGAAGGAAATTGAAGCGCAGGACAATGAAATCGCCAAGGCATCCGGCAAGGCGGCCTTGCGTATTGCGTCCATCCAAAGGGTGGGCGGGAAAAAGCGCTAGACGGTTTAAGTGAAAGCCCTGCCTTGCCGCTTGGTTTCACGCATGCAAACCTGATGTAATGATTACGTGTTGCAGCGTGTTCTTCGGCGTCGGGCACCGGCTTCAGGGCCATGCGCCTCCGGCGAAAGACAAGCACGCTGCCTTACCTATCGGGGATGCTTTATCATGCCGACTGACGCCGAATTACTGTCCCGCCTGACCGCCCTTGGCCATGCCCTGCCGCCTGCGGCCAAGCCCGTGGCGGAGTTCATCCTGTGGCGGCGGGAAGGCAACCTTATTTTCCTCGCGGGCCAAATCTGCGAACGGAACGGCGTTCCCCACCCCACCGGGGTTTATGGCAAGGATGTTGACCTGGCGACGGCGCGCGCAGGTGGGCTCGCGATTGGATTGCAGCTTCTATCCACGCTCCGCACAGCGCTTGATGGCGACCTCGGCCGTGTTCGTCAGGTGGTGATGGTGCGCGGCTTCGTCACCGCAGCCCCCGGCATGGGCGATTACCCCAAGGTGATCAACGCCTGTTCTGAACTGTTCATCGCGCTTTGGGGTGAGAATGGCCGGCATGCCCGCACCTCAATCGGCGTGGCGCAACTGCCGCTTGATGCGACAGTTGAAATTGACGCCGTCTTCGCTGTGGATTGAGTATCTCCGTGCGCGCGCCTTCATCGGCTTCTGATGGCGGCAATGGAGGGCAGGATGACTGATGCAGCGAAGGGTGAGGCCTGTATTCCCGGGCTTCAACAGGGCAAGAGCTTTATGCAGCCGGTACCCTCTGTGCCGCTCATTCCTGCTGAAACCTGCCGCGCCCAGATTATTGCAGTGCTCTCCGCCTGGGGCATGGACCCGAAGCTGATTGAAACCACCGCCGAGGTCATGATCGAAACCGATCTGGCCGGCGTGGATAGCCACGGCATTTCAATGCTGATGGATTATGATGATTCGCGCCGCAAGGGAAAGCTGAACCTGGCCGCGAAGCCGCATATTGTGCGGGAGAATATCGTCACCGCCCTGGTGGATGCTGATGCGGGACTTGGCCATCCCGCGTCTGTCTTCGGCATGGAATTGGCCATATCCAAAGCAAAAATCGCCGGTGTTGGCGTGGTGACGGTGCGCAATTCGCACCATTTCGGCGCGGCTGGCTATTACGCCGCCATGGCGCCGCGCGAAGGGCTGATCGGCATGGTGACAAGTGCCACGCGCACCATTGGCGTGGTGCCCACGCGTGGCGCAGTGCCGGTACTCGGCACCAATCCTTTGGCCTTCGCCGCACCCGCCGGGCGCAATCGCGCGTTCCGGCTGGATATGGCAACCAGCACCACAGCGGCGAATAAGGTGAAGGTCTATGATTTGCTCGGCAAACCCTTGCCCGAAGGCTGGGTGCTGGATGGCTCCGGCCAGGCCGTGACGGATGCCGCACGCGCCTGGGATATCATCAAGAACCAACCCATGGGCGGGCTGACGCCCGTTGGTGGCACGCCGGATATGGCAAGCCATAAGGGCTATGGGCTTGGGCTGATGGTGCATATTCTGGGTGGCGCACTTTCAGGTGCGTCTTTCTCCCCCATTCGTGTGCGCACGCAGCGCCCGGAAGACCCCGACAACCTTGGCCATTTCTTCATGGCGATTGACCCCAAGGCGTTTCGTGAAGACGGCGCCTTTGAAGCTGATTTGGATGAGGTGATGGATGTGCTGCACGCCACACCGCCCGCTGATCCCGCTTTGCCTGTGCTGGTGCCCGGTGACCCGGAAGCGGAATCGCGAGAGACGAGGCTGCGGGATGGCATTCCCGTGCCGGAAAGCCTGCAAGCGCGCATCCGTGATGTCTGCCTGCGCAGCAATGCCGAATATCTTTTGGGATAGGGAGAAACGCCATGATGAAACGCCATGATGAAACGCCGTGATGTGATGCTGGGCGCGATGCTGGCCGCGCCCGCGCTTTCGGTGCGCGCGCAAGGCGCGCCGATCCGCATGGTGATCCCCTTCGCACCTGGCGGGGCGACGGATGTGATTGGCCGCATCCTCGCCCCGGGGATGCAGGAAGCTTTGGGCGGCACCCCCGTGGTCGTGGAAAATCGCGGCGGCGCGGCGGGGATATTGGGGGCGGAAGCCGTGCTGGGCGCACCGCCTGATGGGCAGACCCATCACGCTATTCACCATCACCAATGCGGTACTGAATGCCGGCATGGTGAAGAACCCACGGCAGGATCCGCGCAATGGTTTCGCGCCGGTGTCGCAAGTGATTTCCATGCCCATGCTTCTGACGGTCGGCAAGCATGTGCCCGCGCAGAATTTGCAGGAATTCATTGCCTTGATGCGGGCAAGGCCCGGGCGGCTGACCTATGGTTCCTCAGGCACCGGGGGCATCAATCATTTGGGGTCACATTTGTTGAATATACGGACCAATACAGAAGCGGTGCATGTGCCCTATCGCGGTGCCGGTCTGGTTTTTGCCGATATGATGGCCGGCAATGTGGATTTTTTGACCGAGGGCATAGCTTCCCAGCAGCAGCATGTGCGTGCGGGGTCCATTCGCGCCATTGCCGTGCTGTCGCGCGAAAGAAGCCCGCTATTACCCGATGTGCCAACCGCCATCGAACAGGGCCTGCCGGATTTCGAGATCATGAATTTCATGGGCATTTTCGTCCATAAGGCGACACCGCCCGCACAAATCGCGCGGTTGGAAGCGGCGACACGCGCTGCCGTGGCGAATCCCGCCATTGCGCAAAAACTGCGAGAAGCCGGCACGGACCCGGTCGGCAGCAGTGCCGCCGACTTCAACACATTCTGGCAGGCGCAATTGGCGCTATGGCTGCCGGTGGTGGAGGCTTCCGGCGTGAAGCTGGAATAGCGTAAAAGCCCTGCGTGGAACCCCTCGCGCTTTACATTCATTGGCCGTTTTGCGCGGCCAAATGCCCCTATTGTGATTTCAATTCCCATGTCCGTGACAGGGTGGATGAAGCGCGTTTCCGCGCCGCACTGCGCCGCGAATTGGCGCATGAGGCGGCGCTGATCGGGCCGCGGCCGCTCGCGAGTATTTTCTTCGGCGGCGGCACGCCAAGCCTGATGGCGCCTGAGACCGTCGCCGCGCTGATCGAAGATGCCGCGCGTTTCTTCGACCCGCTGCCCGATATTGAAATCACGCTCGAAGCCAACCCCACCAGTGTGGAAGCGGCGAAGCTGGCGGCGTTTCGGGATGCGGGGGTCAATCGCGCCAGCCTTGGCGTGCAATCCCTGAATGCCGAGGCTTTGGGCTTTCTTGGCCGCAAGCATGATGTGGCGCAGGCGATTGCCGCTTTGGAAGCCGCGCGCGGCATTTTCCCGCGCCTTTCCTTTGACTTGATCTATGCGCGGCCCGGCCAGCAGGAAGCTTCCTGGCGGGCGGAATTGCGCCAGGCTTTGGAGCTGGCAGCCGATCATCTCTCGCTTTATCAATTGACGATTGAACCGGGCACGCAGTTTGAAACGCTCTATCGCCGCGGCGCCTTCGCGCTGCCGCCAGAAGATGATGCGGCGCGGCTTTATCTGGCAACGGCGGAAGAAGCCGCACGCTTTGGCCTTAAACCCTATGAGATCAGCAATTACGCCAAACCAGGTGCGGAAAGCCGGCATAATCTGGCCTATTGGCGCTATGGCGACTATTTGGGCATCGGCGCCGGCGCCCATCAGCGCGTATTGCGCGAGGGCGCCATCCAAGCCACGCGGCGCCATCGCGCGCCGGAAGAATGGCTGCGCCTGGTGGAAGCCCAAGGCCATGCGGCGGTGGATGTGGAAACCCTGAGCCCCGCGGAAGTGGGGCGGGAGG
>JBIIIE010000407.1:0-2729 GCA_044235135.1 Roseomonas sp.
GGACCCGGGCGACGCCCAGGCCAATCTTTTTCTATCCCGCATGGCGGGCGATGGTGATCGGCGCTTGGCGAATGAGGCGCTGAAGCGCGCCCATGAAGCTAACCCGAATGCGGCGGATGTGCAGGCGGCCTATATCGAAAGCCTCTCTCGCGCGCGCTATGATGATGAAGCCGCGCATCTGGAGGAATCCTATCGGCTTTCAATAGATTTCATGCAGCGGCATCCGGATAAGGTGGCGCGCAATTCACGGTCGCTCCGCACCGTATTCCAGCGCGTGATGGATTTGGAACAATTGGAAGCCACCGGCGCCATTCCCGATCTTTTGCCGCATTGGCAGGCGGAAGGGCGGCATTCTTCCGTGCATTATGAATTGGGCCAGGTGCATAGCCTGGAAGAACGCATCGGCATTGTGGAATGGCACCGCAATTGGGGGCGCGGCGTTCAAAAGCGCATAAAGCCGCTACCGCCCGCCCCGGCGCTGCACATGCCCCGCAAATGGCGCATCGGCTTCCTGTCCAGCGATTTGCGCAACCACCCTGTCACCTATTTCTGCATGCCGCTGCTTGAATCCTATGACCGCGACCGCTTCGAAGTATTCTGCTATTCCTTCTATGAAGGCGAACGCGATGTGATCCAGGCGGAGCTTGAAAAATCCACGAATTTCCGCTGGTGGCCCTATCGCCCGGATGACCAGGTGGCCGCCGATATCGCCAAGGATAATCTTGACATGCTGTTTGAATTGGGTGGCAGCACGGCGATGAACAAGCTGGAAGTCATGGCCTATCGCCCGGCGCGGCTTGGCGGCAGTTGGCTTGGCTATCCGCATTCCGCAGGGCTTGAGACGATAGATTACATCCTGGTGGACCCTTACATCAAACCGGAAGACCCCAGGCTTTTGATTGAAAAGCCCTTTGAATTGCCGGAAACCTGGGTCACGGTGGGTGGCCGGCTTGGCTTCTATGAAGTGCCGATTGACCTGGAAATTCCAGAAGACCGGCGCGGCTATGTCACCTTCGGCACCGCGAATAACCCTTATAAATACACCAGGCTTTGCATTGATACCTGGGCTGCGGTGCTGCGGCGCGTACCCAATTCGCGCTTCATTTTCATCCGCCCCGAAGCGGGCGGGCCTTCCTTCCTGGAAAATACCCGCGCTGCCTTCGCCGCGCGTGATGTGGACCCGGACCGGATCGAATTTGTTGGCATTCGCGGCAAGCATTTGCCGCATTACAACAAGATGGATATCTCGCTCGATACGCTGCCGCATGTGGGCGGCACCACCACCTGCGAAAGCATCTGGATGGGCGTGCCCTGCATATCGCTGGTGGGGCCAGGCTTTGCGGAGAGGCTTTCCTATTCCAACCTGTCCAATGCAGGGCTTGGCGATTTGGCCACTTTCAGCGTTGAAGATTACATCGAAAAGGCCGCCGAATTGGCCGCCGATGCGCCGCGCCGGCGCGTACTCCGCCACGGTCTGCGCGATATGATCCGCGCCATGCCGCTGGGCCAGCCCGCGCGCTTCGGCAAGGCGTTTTACGACAAGGCGGCCGAGGTCTGCGCCTTGTGATTTTCCACGAAACCGCCATCCCCGGCATTATCAGCATTGAAGCCAGCCCCGCGCGCGATGATCGCGGCGCCTTCATGCGGAGCTGGTGCCGCGAAAGTTTCGCCACCGCCGGCATTGATTTCTCGCCGATCCAGGCAAGCCTTTCGGAAAACACGCTGAAGCACACATTGCGCGGCATGCATTTTCAGATCGCACCCGCAGAAGAACAGAAGCTGATCCGCTGCGTGCGCGGCGCCGTTCATGATGTGCTACTGGATTTGCGCCCCGATCAGCCAAGTTATTTGCGCCATGTCGCCATCACGCTGGATAGCAAGGTGGCCAATGCCGTGTTTGTGCCGCGCGGCATCGCCCATGGCTTCTTGAGCCTGACGGATGATGCGGTAGTGGAATATTTGATTGATACACCCTATGCGCCCGATCTTGCGCGCGGGGTGCGCTGGAATGATCCCGCCTTCGGCATTGCCTGGCCCGCTGAGCCCCGCGTGATTTCCGCACGCGACAATGCCTGGCCCTTGATCCATGGCTGAACGCGTTCTGGTCACGGGCGCCACAGGCTTCATTGGGCGACATATTCCGCCGCTGCTGCACGCGCGCGGGTTTGAGACACATATCACGGCGCGCAGCACCGCAGCCGCCTCCCCCGGCATCACCGCGCATCAGCTTGATCTGCTGCGCCAGGATGACGCTCGGCGCCTGATCGCCGATCTTCGCCCCGACATCATCATCCACACCGCCTGGTATGTCGCGCATGGGCGCTTCTGGACCGCGCCCGAGAATACTGATTGGTTGGAAGCCTCCTCCGCACTCGCCGCCTATGCCGCGGAAGCCGGCACGCGGCGCTTCCTGGGGCTTGGCACCTGCGCCGAATACGCAACCGAAGCCGGCGATGACGCCTTTCCCTGGCCCGAAACGCGCCCCATCGCCCCCGCCACAGCTTACGGCGAAGCCAAGGCCAGCCTCGCCCGGCGCCTGGCCGAAATGGCGGAAGCCCGCGCGCGTTTCGGCTTTGCCTGGGCGCGGCTGTTTCATCTGTTTGGCCCCGGCGAAAACGCCGCGCGGCTGGTGCCTTCCATCATGCTGGCGCTGCTGGAAGGCCGCGAAGCGCCTTGTGCTTCCGGCAGGCCGGTGCGTGATTTCATCAGCACACCGCATTGCGCCGCCG
>JBIIIE010000406.1:0-2729 GCA_044235135.1 Roseomonas sp.
CCCCATGGTGCGCGAAGGGCGTTTCGATATCAGCGAAATGGCGATTGCGACCTTTCTGATGGCAAAAGCCGCCGGACGCGATTTGGTTTTGCTGCCGTTGGTGGTGGCGGAACGCTTTCAGGAAACGGCGATGTTCTGCCGCGCGGGCAAGGGCATTGAAAGCCCCGCTGATTTGGCTGGCAAACGTGTGGGTGTGCGCGCCTATAGCCAAACCACCGGCATGTGGATCAGGGGCGTGTTGCAGGAAAGCTTCGGGCTGCGCGCGGATGCGATGCAATGGGTGACGTTTGAAGACGCGCATGAACCAAGCTTCCGCGACCCTCCCTGGGTGCGTCGCGCCACGGGTAGCGAAACGCTGAATGGCATGTTTGAAAGCGGCGTCTTGGATGCCGCCATCATGGGCTTTGATCTGCCCGCGGGTGAGGATGTGCGCACGGTTTTCCCAGACCCTGCGGCGGCGGGTGCGGCGTTTCACGCGCGCTACGGCTTCAAGCCAGTCAATCATCTGGTGGTGATGAAGGGCGCCCGTGCGCGCGATGCTGCGCTGGTGGCCGAAGTGCTGCGCCAATTCAACGCTGCCGGCACCAAGCCGCGCAGCCGCGCAGCGCTGAATCCCGCGCTTCAGCTTGCATCACGCTGGTGCGCCGATCAGGGCTTGATGGCGCGCCCGCTCAGCCTTGATGAAATCTGGGCGGGCTTGCCGGAAGCGCTGGGGTAGGGCGCTAGAGCATGTTGCGTTCACATGGGTTCACGCAACCTGCTCTACATCATTGTTTTTCGAGCATCTTCACGCGTTCAGATGATTCCATCTGAACGCGATCTGCTCTAAGCGGCTTTCGCCCCCCGCACCAGGCGCCCTGGCAGCGCGCCGGTTGCTTCGCCTTCGCGATAAACCGGTGTGCCGGAAACAATGGTTGCGACATAGCCCTCAGCCTTTTGGATCAGGCGCTTGCCGCCGGCGGGCAGATCGTAATGCATTTTTGGCATTTCCAGCGCCAGCCGCCCGAAATCAATCACATTGATGTCGGCCTTCTTGCCCACCGCCAGCACGCCGCGATCCTTGAGCCCAAGCGCATGCGCATTGTCACGAGAGATGCGCTTGACCACGAATTCCAGCGGCAAACGCGGCCCGCGTGCACGGTCCCGCGCCCAATGCACCAGCATATGTGTCATGCAGGACGCATCGCAGATATAGCCAACATGCGCGCCGCCATCGCCAAGCCCCATCAGGGTGTGCGGATGCGTCACCATGTTGCGAATGGCCGAGAGGTCGCCATCAGCATAATTCAAAATGGGCCGGTTCAAAATGGCACGGCCATTCTTTTCCATCATCAAATCATAGCAAAGCGCCGCCGGCTCCACGCCACGCGCCGCCGCCATCGCTGCCACTGATTTTTCCGGCGGAGGCTCATAATCCGGCGGATCACCCAACGCGAAGATTTTTTCCCAATTATTCAGCCGAACCTTCAGCGCCGGGTCTTCCGTTGGCTCGGCAAGAATACGCGCGCGCAACGCCGGGTCGCGCAGCGCGGCAATGCGCTGTTCAAAAGGCAGGTGCTGAATCGCCTGATAGGAAGCGCGCATCAGGAAGGGATGCTGCGAAAGCTCAAAGCCGAACATCAGCCCAACCGGACGGCCCATCACCTGGCCATACATGGGCACACCCGCTTCATGCGCGGCTTCCACCTTATCCAGCAGCCAGCGCCACAGCCCCGGCTTTGATTCCCGTTGCAGCAGCGAGAATGTCATTGGCCGGCCCGACGCCGCTGCGATGCGTTGCAGGCGGGCGAATTCATCTTCCGGATCGTCAAAATCCGAAATCACCTGCATCCAGCCTGAACCTTGCGCACGGATGGCGCGCGCGATGGTTTCCAATTCCTCCTCAGGCGTGCCGAGGGTTGGAATATGCCGCCCATCCAGCGTGCGATGCGCAATGGCGCGCGAGGTCGAAAAACCAAGCGCGCCAGCAGCCAGGCCTTCCGCCGTCAACCGCGCCATCTCCGCGCATTGTTCCGGTGTTGCCACTGCATGGGCTTCCGCTGCCTCACCCATCACATGCACGCGCAAGGGCGCATGTGTGACCATGGCGGCGACATCCATGTCATAAGGCCGCGCATCCAGCGCATCCATATATTCCGGGAAGCTTTCCCAATTCCAGGGCAGGCCTTCGGTCAGCACCACCTCCGGCAAATCTTCGACACCTTCCATGAGCTTCACCAGCATATCGCGCCGATCTGGTCGACACGGCGCAAAACCCACACCGCAATTGCCGAGCAGCGCTGTCGTCACGCCATTGATGGAAGAAGACAAAAGGCGGCTGCTCCAGGTGGCCTGTGCATCGTAATGCGTGTGGATATCCACAAAGCCGGGTGTGACGATCAGGCCCTTGGCGTCAATCTCCTCCGCCGCACGGGCGGAGATTTTGCCAATCTCCAGAATGCGGCCATCGCCAATGGCGATATCGGCTTCATAAGGTGCGGCGCCGGTGCCATCCACCAGCGTGCCGCCACGAATGATCAGGCTTGCTTCCCGTCCCATGGCGCTTCCTTTCAGGTTTTCAGGATGATTTTGCCAAGATGCGCATTGGCCTTCATATGCGCCAAGGCGTCCACCGCTTCATCAAGCGCGAATACGCGGTCAATCGGCAGGCGGAACACGCCTTCATCCACGCCCTTGCGCAAATCCCGCCGCGCCACGCGTTCTTCTTCGCGGATTTCGGCCACACTGCG
>JBIIIE010000083.1:0-9767 GCA_044235135.1 Roseomonas sp.
GCGGGAGGGTGAGAGCATCGCCAAAAGCCAAAGGATCGGCGCCATTGGCATGACAGGCCGTGTCACCGGGCCGCATTTGCACTTCAGCCTGTCCTGGTTTCTGCAATGGCTGGACCCGCAGCCGGTGGTGCTGCCCACCTAAAGTTGCACCCGGCAGGGGTGGGCGGCATATTGCAGCGAAGCACACTCTAATCTCAGGATTTTCGGGAATGCAGGGCCTGCCGCAGATCATCAGCCTGGTGCCGCAGACCGGTCTGCAATTCATTGATATCCGGTTCAACCTGGACCGGCTGCCGCGCGCGCCGCGTTCCTTTTGGGAACAGCCGTTGCCACCCGGCGCTGATCCGGCGAGTGCGGGCCTTGTCAATCTGCGGCGCCTGACGGAAAGCGGTGAAGGCGCACTGCTGGACCCGATCAGTGGTCGCAGCCCGCCCGATGAGGAAATCTATCAGATCGGTCGCGGTCAGGCCTTGGAATTCATCCTGGGGCGGTGGATTCCGCTGCCCTATTTCCGCGTGGCCGCTGTGGGTGCCTCGGGCCAGGAAGTCTATGACAAGGGGCCGACCAATTGGGCGCGGCTGCGCGTCACCGCGCTATCTGCCCCGGATGAGGAAGGCCATACGCATCACGCCGTATTGGCCTTTGATACGGCGCTGCGCGCGCGTGAAGAAGGCCGCCCCTATACCGCGATTTCGCCCGCGGATAGTGAACGTGCTGGCGAATTCACCTTTGTGTCGGATCGGGAACAGACAAGTTGGTTCATGAATGAACCCTGGCTGATCCAATGGCTGGAAGAAGTGCTGCAAGACATGCGCGCGGCAAGTGGCCGGCGCATCAGGCCCGAAGATGAGGCGCGGGTTTGCGAACATTGGGCGCGCTATATCACGCTGCTGGAATTGATCGCTGAAGCGCGCATCCTGCCGCGTGTGAAGCTGGTGGATGTGGTTTCCAACAGCAAATCCTATGAACCGATCAATGTTGATCTGGTGCTGGATATCGGCAATGCGCGCACCTGCGGCATTCTGGTGGAAGATGAACGCGACAGCCGGCTTAATCTGAACAACAGCTATCCCCTGAAGCTGCGGGATTTGAGCGCGCCTGAATTGGGCTATGCCTTTCCCTTCGAAAGCCGCGTTGAATTTGCGCGTGCGAGTTTCGGCAAGGATGCGCTCAGCCGCCGTTCCGGGCGCGGCAATGCCTTTCAATGGCTGAGCCCGGTGCGCATCGGCCCGGAAGCGGTGCGCCTTTCCGCTGCCGCGCGCGGCAATGAAGGGGCAACGGGGCTGTCTTCGCCCAAGCGCTATTTGTGGGATGAGAGACCCACCACGCAGGTTTGGCGCTTCAATGGCATGGCCGCGGATGGCGTGACGACGGAACCGCCTGTCAGCGGCAGCTTCATGGCTTGGGTGACGGAAGAAGGCGAAGTGCTGCGCGCCAAGCCGCGCGGGCGTGGTGGTGCGCCGCGTCAGCCCGCCGTGCGTGCGCGTTTCAGCCGTTCATCGCTGATGAGTTTTCTGCTTGCGGAAATCCTGTTGCAGGCGCTGTCGCAAATCAATTCAGTGGAAACGCGCTATGCGCGGAGCTTCCCCGATGTGCCGCGCCGGTTGCGGCGGATTTTGCTGACCATGCCGCCCGCCATGGCGCTCGCGGAACAGCGGATTTTCCGCCATCGCGCGGAAGCTGCCGTGCGGTTGGCCTGGGATATGATGGGCTGGGGGAATGCGGCACCTGGCGCCGCAGCACCACCGCCGGAACCACGCATCATCGCCAATCTGGATGAGGCGACAGCGACGCAGCTGGTGTTTCTTTATACCGAAGCAAGCCAGCGCTTGCGCGGCGATCCCGCGAGCTTCTTTGCGCTGACGGGGCGCGCACGCGAAGGCTATGGCAAGGCGCCATCCTTGCGCGTGGCCAGTATTGATATCGGCGGCGGCACCACCGATTTGATGATCTGCACCTATGCCGCCGAAGCCGGGCAGGAAATTGAACCGCATCAGAATTTCCGTGAGGGCTTCCGCATTGCGGGCGATGAGGTGCTGCAGGAGGTGATCCAGAGCATTGTCCTGCCGCAATTGGAAGAAAGCCTGCGCCTGGCCGGTGCGCGTGACCCGAAGGCGTTGCTGCGTGAGGTACTGGGCGGGGATCGCGGCGCGCAAAGCGAATTGGAACGGCATTTGCGCCGGCAATTCGTGACGCAAGTGCTGGAACCGACCGGGCTTGCGATCCTGCATGGCTATGAAAAGATAGATGAGCGCGCGAGCGGCGAGTTCCTGCGCGCCAAACTGGTGTCCATTCTGCAGGGGCGCGATGTGGCCGCACCCTTGCGCTACTTCGAACAACAGGCGGCGCGTGCGGGGGCAGCGGGATTCCAGTTGCTGGAAGCAGAAATCGCTGCCGCTGCGGGCAGTGTGGATGCGATTGTGCAGGCAGCGCTTGGCCAGGTGATCGCTGATCTCTGTGAAGTGGTCTATGCCTTTGATTGCGATTGGCTGCTGCTGTCCGGCCGGCCATCCAGGCTGCGCGCGATATTTGACATGGTGCTTGCCAAGATGCCGGTGCCGCCGCATCGCATTGTGGGCATGCATCGCTACCGTGCCGGCAGCTGGTATCCCTTCCGCGATTCTGCCGGGCGCGTGGATGATCCCAAAACCACGGCGGCGGTTGGCGCCATGCTCTGCGCCGTGGCAGAAGGGCGTTTGGAAAATTTCCTGATGCGCACAAGCCGGCTTGCCATGCGATCAACCGCGAAATACCTCGGGCGGATGGAGATTTCGGGGCAGATATTGAAGCAGAATGTGCTGCTGCGCGATCCTGATGCGGCATTGTCCAAGGCGCCAGGCGCAGCGCAGGATGTGAAATTCACCATGGAATTCCGTGCGCCGGTTTTTCTTGGCTTCCGCCAATTGGATTTGGAACGCTGGACCGCCAGCCGGCTTTACATTCTGGAATATGCCAATCCCGATAACGTGCCGCGGCTGAAACTGCCATTGAAGCTTTCCATCCAGCGCGCGGAAATAGACCCCGAAAGCGCGGATGCCGAGGAATTGCGAGAGGACTTCACCATAGACGAAATCCTGGATGCGGAGGGCGATCCGCAGCATCGCGGCATTGTGCGCCTGCGCCTGCAAACCGAACGAAGTGAAGCGGGCTATTGGCGCGATACTGGCGCGCTTTCGGTGCCGTGAGGATCAGGCAATGACAACACCGAATGCCGAGAACGAAGCGCTCGCCAAGCAGTGCGATACGGTTGCCGATGCCGCGCAAGGCGCGATTGAATGGATTGCTGAGGCCGGCGATGTGGTGCGCGAAGAAGGCCCTGCCTTGGCGCGGGATTTCCGGCGCGAAAGCTTGCGCGCGCGCAAGCTTGCCAATGCCGCGCGGCGGCCCATGTGCGTTTCCGTCTTTGGCCCAAGCCAGCAGGGGAAAAGCTATCTGATTGCTTCCCTGGCGCGGAAGGAAGGCAAGCCAACCACCATCCGTTTCGGTGAGGAACTGCGCGGCTTCAATCGCGACATCAACCCCGATGGCGGCAAGGAATCAACCGGCCTCGTGACGCGCTTCACCACGCGCCCGGTGAACGGCCTGCCCGGCATGCCCGTGGTCTGCCGCATGCTGTCTGAAACCGACATCGTGAAAATCATGGCCAATGCCTTCATGGAGGATTTCGACCGTGACACGGTGATCCCGCTTAATTGCGCCGTGATTGAAGCAAGCCTGGCAAAAGCCCGCGCGAAGGCTGCGCCTGCGGCGGTGGGGCGGCTGCATGAAGATGATCTCTATGATCTGTTTGAATATTTCGAACGCTACTTCCTGAACCATCCGACGCATCTGGCGCTGAAGCCAGGTGCTTGGCGCGAAATTGAAAGCCTCGCGCCACGCTTGGCCATTGCTGATCGGGTGGAGCTTTATGGCCTGCTTTGGAACAATACGCCAACCATGACAGCGACAGCGCTGAAATTGGTGCAGGCTTTGGCGCAGCTCGATTTTCCGGAAGAAGCCTGCTGCCCCATGCTGGCGGTTGAGCCCAAGGCGCAAAGCATTATTGATGTCGAGACCATGTCCCATCTCGGCAGGGGTGATGGCGATCCCGTGCCGGTCGCAACCCGCGCCGGGCGTCGCGCGGAATTGCCGCGCGCGGTGCTGACCGCCGTGGTGGCCGAATTGCAATTGCAGTTGAAAGACAAGCCCTTCGATTTTTTTGACTATACGGATCTGCTCGACTTTCCCGGTGCGCGTGGGCGCGAGAAATACAACGCCGCCAAGGCCGAGGAAGTGGCGCAGAGTGATCTTTTCATGCTGCTCCGGCGCGGCAAGGTTGCCTATCTTTATCAGCGCTATTTGGCGGAACAGGAACTGACTTCCATGTTGCTCTGCCTGAAACACAGCAACCAGGAAGTGCGCACGGTTCCTGCCATGGTGCGGAATTGGATTGATGGCACGCATGGTGCCACGCCAGAGGCGCGAAAAGGCCAGGATGTCGCCTTGTTCCTGGTGCTCACTATGTTCGACATGGAGTTTGAGATCAAAGGCGGCGCGGAAGACAATGTGGAACGGTGGTCCACCCGCCTAAAAACGACGATTTTCGAATTTTTGGGTCTTGGCCATGATTGGCCTGCGGAATGGGTGCCGGGGCAGCCCTTCAATAATACCTTTTGGCTGCGCAACCCTGAAGTGCTGAACAAGGGGCTGTTGGATTATGACGATAATCGCCGCGAAATCGGCTTTCGTGATCCGGAACGGGTGGCGCGGCTGAAGGCGAATTTCCTCGCCAATTCCGATGTGCAAAGGCACTTCGCCGATCCGGAACGCGCCTGGGAAGCGGGCATGGCGTTGAATGATGGCGGCATTGGTTATCTTTCCGAGAAACTCCGCCCCGTTTGTAATCCGGCGCTGAAGCGCCGCCAGGTGCAGGGCCAGCTTGGTGATCTTGCCAAGCGCATGGCGGGAAGGCTGGAAGGCTATCATGTCTCCGGTGATCTTGATGCGGAATTGGCCAAGCGCCGGGCTGAGGCGCGGCTGGTCGGGCGGCAATTGCTGGCCTGTGCGGAAGCCCAGGCCTTTGGGCTCTTGCTGCGCGAATTGCAGGTGCAGGGCGAAACCCTGGCCGAGCTGTTCCGCCGCCAGCAATTGGCCGCGGCCGAGACACCTTCTGCCGTGACCGCGCCTGTCGGGCGCAAGACCACCGCGCGCGAATTGCGGAGCGAATTCGAAGCGCTGTTTGAAGATGATCCCGCACCCGCCACGCCAGTTGAGGAAGCGGAAGAAGGCCCGCGCGATCAGGCCGATCTTTTCGCCGAGGCTGCGGTGGCGGAATGGTTGCAGAATATGCACCGCTTCGCTGCGCGCAATGACAGCCCCGAATTGTTCCGCATGGATCGCGAAGCCATCGCGACACTGGTAGCGCAGCTTGCTGCCGGGGCGCGGCGACTGAAGCTACGCGAAAACATCGCAACGCGCATGCGAACGGAAGCGGCCTATAATGAATCCATGGCCAATCGCCTGCTGAAGCCGGTGATGATTGCCGAACGCGCGATCAATGATTTCGTCACCTGGATGGGTTTTGACAGGATGCCGGTTGAAGCCCGCCCCAAGGCTGGCCGAGAAGGGCGCAGCATTTTCGTCCGCCCGCCCGCGCCTGCCGATGACATGCCGCGTCTATCCGAAACACCCATTGCCTATGACGCTGCGTTTTACGTGGATTGGGCGGTCGCCTTTGTTCGGCTGGTGGAAGACAATGTGCGCGGTGCGGGCGGTGCGATGGTGGATGAAAAATCCAATGCCCGGCTTGGCAGCTTGCTGAATGGCCTGCGGAAAGTGGCCGTCTGAGACATGAAGCGCAAAGGCCACATCAAATGAATCTTCGTGTTGAAAATGATCGGCGCTTTGCCCTTGGCCATGCGCGCATCACCATACCTAGCCTGCAAATGCCGGCTGATGGTGGCTTTCGGATCATGCGCGAAGGCTATGCGGCGGCCAATCTGGGGCGGCGCGGCTGGCAGGTGCAGGAAGAAAAGCTGACCCCGGTGGAAATCAGCCAGGAAGGCGCTGACACTGTTCTCGTGATCGGGCCAAGGCTGACGCGGCATCTTGAACCCGGCCCGCTGGTGTTTTTACTGCCTGCTGCCGGTTTGGAGACAAGCCTGTTCTGGCCGGATGATATTGATGTCTTTGACGGCGAATTGCCGCCAGAAACTGTCATGCCGCGAGAGCCGGATGTGGCGCCGCCACCACCACCCATTGCTGCCGCGCCACCACCTCCTCAACCCGCGCCATCGCCGCGCGAAGCTGCGGTGGTGAAGCCAGCCGAGGAAGGCAAATCCCGCACACCGCTATTGGCCGGCATCGGGCTATTGCTGCTTGCCGTGATGGGCGGCGCGATCTGGTGGTTCACCTCCGCACCGCCAGCGCCGGCACCTATCGCAACGCCAGCACCACCAACCCCGCCACCCGCGCCAGTCACAGCGGAACGCCCTTGGCTTGAACGCAGCGATGGCATGGCGCTGCGCGATCTGGTGCAATCCGCGCCGGATGTAGCCTCGATCCATACCGCCGCGCTCAGGCGCCAGGCCGCCGGGCGGCATGATGATGCGCTGGTGCTGTTTGAAGAGGCCGGCGAACGCGGCCATGCGCCAGCGCTGACCGCCGTGGCGCGGTTGTATGACCCGATTGGCTTTGTCGCCGGCCGCCCCTTCCGCGCGCCTGATCCGCGTGCGGCGGCGCGTTATTACCGCGATGCGGTGCAGAAGGGTGATGCGGCGGCAGCGGGGCCGCGCGCTGCGCTCAAGGCTTGGCTGGAAGAACAGGCGCGCGCGGGCAATGGCACAGCGGAAACGGCGCTGAAGGAATTCTGGCCATGATGTTGCGTCGCGCAGCTTTGGTGCTGGTGCTTGGCCTGTTCTGCATCGGGCCAATGGCGGAAGTGAGCGCGCAGCAAGCGGCGCGGCAACCGCTGCTGATGGAAGGCCGCACCGCGTTGTTCCAGCGCGTGATCCTGCGCCCAGGTGCACGACTGGCGGAACGGCCGGATGCAAACGCGCCTGCGCAGCCAACGCCCGGCTTTGGTGTGTTCTATGTTTATGCGCGGCAGGGCAGCGGGGCTGATTCCTGGCTTGAAATTGGCGCAGCACAGGATGGCCGCACGCAAGGTTGGGTGCCTGCGGAACGCACGATTGATTGGAAGCAGACCATGGTGCTGGCTTTCAACAATCCCGCCGGGCGCGACCGCGCCATGTTCTTCCGCGAAGCCGAAACACCGCGTGCGTTATGGCTGAACACGCGCGGCGGTGCGACAGAAGCCGCAAGGCTGCGCGAGGCGGCGAGGGCCAATACCGAAGGCCCGGTGATTGCGCTGGAGCCTGAGAATTTCATCGATATCACAAGGCAATTCTATCTGCTCCCGATCATCTCAGCCGATCGCGTGGAAAATGAAGCGGCGCAGGAAGCGCGCTTGCTGGAAGTGATCTCAGCCCCGGCACAGGCTGCGCCACCGCCGCCCGCTGATCCCGATGCGCTGCGCAATTATCGCGGTGCGGTGGTTTTCGTGGTGGATACCACCATCAGCATGGGGCCTTACATTGACCGCACGCGTGAAGCGCTGAAGCGTGTGGTGGATCGCATTCGTGACACTGCGGTGCGCGACAATTTCCGCTTCGGCATGGTGGCCTTCCGCGATCATATGGGCGGCAATCCCAGGCTTGAATATGTCACGCGCATGGTCTCCCTGCCCGAGCTCGCTGAGGCTTCGGATGCGATCCTGCCGCGGCTTTCACAATTGGCGGAAGCGCGTGAGAGCAATGAGGGTTTTGATGAGGATTCCCTCGCCGGCATCAAGCTTGCCTTGGATGAGGTGCCCTGGCAGCAATATGGCGGACGTTTTGTTATTCTGGTGACGGATGCCGGCGCGCGCGATGCGAAGGACCCGCGCAGCCAAACCCAGATGGGCCCGGAAGAAATGCGCCAATTGGCGCAGTCGGAGGCAAAGCAGGTTGCGATCTACGCCATTCATCTGAAAACACCGGAAGGGCGCAACAACCACGCGCGGGCTGAACGGCAATACCGCGAATTGACGCGCTTCGGCGCGGCGGGGGAATTGTATTACCCGATCAATGAAGGCAATATGGGCCAATTCGGCCAGACCGTTGATGCGCTGACAGATGCGCTGCTGGCACAAGTGGCCGCAGCAGTCGGGCGGCCCATTGCCGGCATTAGGGCGCCGCAGAGCGCGGCGGAGCGGCGTATTTCCGAACAGGCAGAGATTGTCGGCACCGCGATGCGGCTTTCCTATCTGGGGCGTGAAAGGCAGCAAAGCGCGCCCGATGTGGTGCGGAGTTTCGTGCTGGATCAGGAATTGAACCCGGCCGATCCGCGCCCCGAAAGGCGGCCCTTGGATGTTCGCGTCCTGCTCACGCGCAATCAACTTTCCGATCTGGCAACGACCTTGCGCAATATCATTCAGGCGCAAGCGGCGGCGCGGCTTTCGCCGGAAAGCTTTTTTGAACGCGTGCGCGCTGCCGCGGCTGCCACCGCGCGTGACCCGCGCCGCATGGCGGAGTTTCAGCGCCTTGGCGGGGCGTTTGGCGAATTCCTCCAGGATCTGCCCTATCAAAGCCAGATCATGGAATTCACACAGGAAGAATGGAACAGCATGGGCGCTGGGCGGCGCACCGAAATCGTCAATGCGCTGGAAGCGAAGCTCAGGCTTTATGAGGAATTCAATCGCCAGCCCTCGCTTTGGGTGAGCTTCGATGGCGGGCGCAATCCTGGTGAGGCGATGTATCCCGTGCCGTTGGACGCGCTGCCCTGAGGGCATGCATGAACCAATCCGCGCCGACCTTGTTATTGCAGGATGTAATCATCCGCCATGAGGCACCAGGCGGCACGCCTGGTTTTGAACTGCTTGTCGAAGCCTTTTCCATTGCGCGAGGTGAGGCTTTGGCGCTGGTGGGGCCTTCCGGTTCCGGCAAATCCACCTTGCTCGATCTGCTGGCCTTGGCACGGCATCCCGCAAGTGCCGCGCAATTTCTGCTGATACCGCGCGATGGAAAGGCCATCGACTTGGCCGCGCTTTGGCGTGCGCGCGATGAGAACCGCCTGACCGCCATTCGTGCCGCGCATTTCGGCTATGTGTTGCAAACGGGTGGATTGCTGCCGTTCCTGTCTGTCCGTCGAAACATTGCGCTCAGCCAGGACCTTCTGGGCCGGCCTGATGTCGCGCATATCGAAGCCCTGGCAGCGCGGCTTGAGATTGCGGCTTTGCTGGACAGGATGCCTGCGTCACTTTCCGTCGGGCAAAGGCAACGTGTGGCGATTGCGCGCGCCTTGGCGCATCGCCCGGAAATCCTACTGGCGGATGAACCTACCGCGAGTGTTCATCCCGCCCTGGCCGATACGGTGATGGCGCTGCTGCTGGAACAGGCGCGCGAACAGGATACGGCGCTGATCCTGGCAACGCATGATCCGGATCGTGCGGCGCGTCATGGTTTTTCGCTGCTGCCGATCCGCACAGAGGCAAGCCAAGGCACCGGACGTTCCTGGCTGGCCCGCGCAAACTCAGGCGTAGCGGCATGAGAGGACATACTGTGCTGCTGGCGGGGCTTTCGCTGCGTGATCTTTTGCATGAACGCACGCTGGCGCTTTGTTCCCTGATCGGCCTCGCGGCGGTGCTGGCGCCGCTGATTGTGCTGTTCGGCTTGAAGCAGGGCGTGATTGATGGGCTGCGGGCGGAGCTGATTGACAACCCGCGCAGCCGCATGGTGGTGAATGCCGCC
>JBIIIE010000084.1:0-9737 GCA_044235135.1 Roseomonas sp.
TCCGCGCCCGTTTCACCGATGCCTTGAAGACCGCGATGCTGGCCAAGGATGCCGCCACTACTTCCACCATCCGCATGATCATGGCGAAGCTGAAGGATACCGATATCGCCGCGCGCAAGACGCCGCAGGACCCGGGCGTGCCGGATGAACAGATCATCTCCATGCTGCGCGGCATGGCGAAATCCCGGCGCGAGAGTGTGGATATGTATCGCCAGGGCAATCGCCCCGAATTGGTGGCGAAGGAAGAAGCTGAAATCGCCGTGATTGAGAGCTTCCTGCCGCAGCAGATGGATGATGCCGCCATGGCGGCGGCGATTGATGCCGCGGTGGCGGAAGCGGGTGCCGCTTCCATCAAGGATATGGGCAAGGTGATGGCAGTGCTGAAATCCCGCCACGCCGCCGCTTTGGATATGGCCAAGGCCGGGCCGATGGTGAAGGCGCGGCTGGGCGGCTGACCGCCAGCGCCATCACGCAAGCGTGAAAATGCTCTAGCTGAACATCGCCCGGATCGCCGCCTGATCAATGGCGGCGATGCTGGCCGGCTGCCATTGCGGTTGGTGGTCCTTATCCACCAGCACGGCGCGCACCCCTTCGCGAAAATCCGGATGGTCATTCACCACCACGCGCGTCAGCGCCAATTCCATCGCGAGACACCCCGCCAGATCACGCTTGGCACCACGGGTCAGCAATTCATGCGTCACAAACAGCGATGTGGGTGAGGCGTGATGCAAAATACCAAGCTGTTCGCGCGCCCAATCGGTGCCTTCCGCTTCCAGCGCAGCCAGAATGGCAGGAATGGACCCCGCGCCGAAGCAGCGATCAATCGCCGCGCGATGTGGCGCGAAGCTTGCCTCGGGTGCTGGCCCGCAAAACCGCATCGCGGCATCCATATCGCCCGCAATCAGCGCAGCGCGTAGCGCCGGCAGTGCCTCGCGCGTGGTGAAATGCGTGGCTAACCCGGCATGCACCGCATCCGCACCATTCAAGCGTGCGCCGGTGAGCGCCAGCCACATGCCAAGCGCGCCAGGCAAGCGCGGCAGCACGAAGGAAGTGCCGACATCCGGAAACAGCGCAATCGCGGTCTCAGGCATCGCAAACATCGCGTGGTTGGTGACGATGCGATGGCTGCCATGCACCGAAACGCCAATGCCGCCACCCATGCAAACACCATCAATCAGGCTGACCCAGGGTTTGCCGAAAGCGGCAATACCGGCATTCACGGCATATTCTTCCGAGAAAAATGCCTCCACCGCCGCGCGATCGCCCGCAACGGCTGATGCGCGCACGGCACGCACATCGCCGCCCGCGCAAAAGGCGCGCCCACCTGCACCTTCCAGCAGCACAAGCCTTACTGCCGGATCTTGGCGCCAATCACGGATGGCGGCAGCAAAGCCACGGATCATGTCCTGATTGAGCGCATTCAGCGCCTTGGGCCGGTTCATCAGAATCGTGCCGGCGGCGCCTTCGCGCGTGGCAATCAGGCTGGCTTCAAGGGCCTCGGTCATCGGTATTCTCAATCCGGCTTCAACTGCACACTCGCCACCAGATCGCGGATTTTCGCGGCCTGGGCGCGCACCATGGCGCCGAAGCTTTCGGAATCTGAACCGACGGCTTCTGCCCCCACCTCATCACAGCGGCGGATGAAATCGGGCTGCGCCGCGGCAGCCGCGATTTCGCGTTGGAGGCGCGCCATGATGGGCGCTGGCGTGCGCGCCGGCGCGAAGAAGCCGTTCCAGCCTTCCAATTCCAGCGATGCAAAACCCTGTTCACGCACGGTTGGCACATCTGGCAAAATCTTCGCGCGCTTCGATGCGGTGGTGGCAAGCCCCTTCAAGGCGCCGGCGCGGACATGGCCAAAGCAGGTGGAAATCTGATCCCCACCAAATTGCACCCGCCCCGCGATCAATTCCTGGATCATCGGCGCCGCACCGCGGAAGGGCACATGTTCCATCGCAATGCCGGCATCGCGCTTCAGCACTTCGCCCACCATATTCATGAAGGAACCAGGCCCGGTAGAGCCATAAAAAGGCGGGGAGCCTTGCGCCTTGGCCCAGGCAACAAAACTTCTGAGATCCGTGACCGGCACTGAAGGATTTGCCAGGATCACCAGCGGCACATTGGCACCGAGCGAAAGCGGCGCGAAATCCCGTTCAATGTCATGCGGCGGGCGCCCTGCCAGCGTCATCGCCGCCGTTGTCGTCGGGAAGGTGATGTTGTGCATCAGCAGCGTATAGCCATCGGGCGCCGCCTTCGCGACAACATCAGCACCGATTGAACCGCCGCCACCGCCGCGATTTTCCACCACAACGGATTGACCCATGGTTTCGGTCATGCGCTGCGCGAAAAGCCGCGCGAGCAAATCCGTGGTGCCGCCAGCGGGGAAGGGCACCACAATGCGAATGGGCCGCGTTGGAAAATCCTGCGCGCGGAGCGTGGCCGGCGCTGCCAGCACAGCGCCCGCAATCAAGACATGACGACGATTGAATTTCATCCGCGGTTCCTTCCCTTATGTCAGGTAAAGGAACCCTAACCCGACAAAGCGTCCGGCCTCAATGCCCCGCATTGGCGCCGGAGAAATCCGGCACGGCCAGGCCACTGGCCGTAATCTGGTGCGCCAGATCCGCTTTCAGGCGTTCCAGCCCGGCCTCGCTTGAAGCCTCCACCCGCGCGACAAGCACGGCTTGGGTATTGGAAGCGCGCAGCAGCCACCAGCCATCATCGGTCAACACGCGCACGCCATCCACATCCTGCACCTTGGCGCCGGCAGCGGCCAGGCGTTCCTTCACTTCGCGCACCACTTCAAACTTGCGCGCTTCCGTGCAGTCAAAGCGCAATTCCGGCGTATTGATCACTTGCGGCAAAGCAGCGCGCAGTTCGGAAAGCGGGCCGGAAAGACGCGCCACAATGCCAAGCAGCCGCACGGCGGAATAGGGAGCATCATCAAAGCCGTACCATTTATCGGCAAAGAAAATATGGCCGGACATTTCTCCCGCCAGCGGGCTGCCGGTTTCGGCCATTTTCGCCTTGATCAGCGAATGGCCGGTCTTCCACATCAAGGGCTGTCCGCCCGCCTTGGCGATTTCATCAAACAGAACCTGAGACGCCTTCACATCCGCAATGATGGTCGCCCCGGGCTTCGCTTTCAGCACATCACGCGCGAGGACGATCATCAATTGATCGCCGAACAGCACATGGCCTTCATTATCCACGATGCCGATACGGTCCCCATCACCATCAAAGGCAATGCCAAGATCAGCGCCTTCACGCGCAACGGCTGCAATCAATTGCTCAAGGTTCTTCGGCACCGTGGGATCGGGGTGATGGTTCGGGAAGCGCCCATCCACATCCGCATTGATCACCATGTGATGCCCCGGCAGCCGCGCCGCCAAGGCCTTTACGATTGGCCCGGCCGAGCCATTGCCGGGATCCCACACCACTTTCAGTGCGCGGTCGCCGCCATCCCAATCCTGCAGCACACGATCCGCATAGCGCGTTGCGATATCAACGGCGCGATCCGAGCCAGCGGCTTCCGGCACCACATCACCTTCGGCGGCCATACGGCCAATTTGCTGAATCTGCGCGCCGTAAAAGGGCTTCTTGCCGATCATCATCTTGAAGCCGTTATAATCTGGCGGGTTGTGGCTGCCGGTCACCATTGCCGCGCCATCGGCTTCCAAGGCATAGGCGGCGTAATAGAGCATCGGCGTCGCGCAAAGCCCAATGCGCACCACTTCCAGCCCGCAAGCGCGCAAGCCCGCCACAAGCTGCGCTTCCATCTCCGGCGAATGCAGCCTGCCATCATAGCCAACCGCAACCCGCGTGCCGCCGCCACGGCTGACCACGCTGCCAAAGCAGCGGCCAATGGCATAGGCATCTTCCGGGTTCAGGGTTTTGCCGACAATGCCGCGAATATCATATTCGCGCAGTACGGTGGGGTCGAAGCGATGATTGAATCCGGTCATGGTACAGGTTCTCAGGGGCGGCCAATGGATGAATAGGTGAAGCCGGCAGCGCGCATCGCCGCAGGCTCCCAGATATTGCGAAGATCCAGCACAATACTGCCCTTCATGGCGGATTTCAGGCGCGCCGGCGCGAGTGCGCGAAATTCATTCCATTCCGTCAGCACCACCAGCGCATCGGCCCCCGCCGCCGCATCCAAAGGGCTTTCGGCATAATGCACCGCCTGCGGCAGCACCTGGCGCGCATGGCCGGGCTGTGGGTCGAAGGCGCGGAGTGCCACGCCCGCCGCCGCCAGCTTGGGCAGGATCACAAGCGATGGCGCATCGCGCATGTCATCTGTCTCAGGCTTGAAGGTCAGGCCGAGCACCGCGACTGTCTTGCCCGCTGTGTTCGGGCCCAGCGCGGCCAGGATGCGATCCGCCATTTGCGCCTTGCGGGCTTCATTCACTGCAATGGTCGCTTCAACCAGCTTGAGTGGGGCGCCGGCATCCTGCGCGGTATGGGCGAGAGCCAGCGTATCCTTGGGGAAGCAGGAACCGCCATAACCGGGGCCTGGGTGGAGAAATTTCCGCCCGATCCGCCCATCCAGCCCCATGCCCCGCGCCACATCATGCACATCGGCGCCGAGTTTCTCGCAAAGATCGGCGATTTCATTGATGAAGGTGATCTTGGTCGCAAGGAAGGCATTGGCGGCGTATTTGATCAGCTCTGCGGTTTCTAGGCTGGTCGCCAGTACCGGCGTTTCAACCAGGTAAAGCGGGCGATAGAGCCGTTTAAGCACCGCCAAGCCTTGTTCATCCTCGGTGCCAATAACCACGCGATCAGGCCGCATGAAATCGCCAATGGCGCTGCCTTCGCGCAGAAATTCGGGGTTGGAGGCAACGCTGATGGCAAGCTCTGGCCGCACGCGCTGCACAATGGCGCGCACTTCCCGCCCGGTGCCAACGGGCACGGTGGATTTCGTCACCAAAACAAGCGGGCCGGTGGCGGCGCGCGCCACTTCCTCGGTCGCGGCATAGACATAGGAAAGATCAGCATGCCCATCGCCGCGCCTGGTTGGCGTGCCAACCGCGAGGAAAACCGCATCTGCCCCGGCAATCGCGGTTTGCAGTTCGGTGGTGAAGCCAAGCCGCCCGGCGGCGACATTTTCCGCGACAAGCTTATCAAGGCCCGGTTCATAGATCGGCATGCGCCCTTCATGCAGCGCGGTGATCTTGGCGGGATCAACATCCATCACCGTCACATCCACGCCGAATTCGGCGAAGCAGGCGCCGGAAACCAGGCCGACATAGCCGGCGCCGATCATGGCGATGCGCATGGTCTTCTCCTTAAAGCTGAAGCCCGCCTGCAATGGCGCGGCGAGGCTGGGCTGGCAAGGGGTTCAAGCGGGTTCCGCCCCTTCCCCGCCATGGGGCAGCAAGGGGCGGAGGCTTTCCAGATCGCGTTCCGCCCGGCAGACCAGATAGCGCGGCGCGGCGCCATCGGGGTCAAGCGGCAGCGCCGTCAGGCCGATATCGCTGTAAATCCGCAATAATTCCGGCCCGACGCGCCAAAAGGCGGGGTCCACCTGGGCGGCCTCGCATAAATCCCGGAAGCGCCAAATGGCCGAAACCCGATCCCGCGCCTCCCCCACCGGGTCGCCCAAAGCGAGCCACACGCCATCGCGCTTGAGGAAGGCAAAACCCGCCCGCCCGGCCTCGCCAAAGACTGCCCCATCAGCGGCGGAAAGCGCCGGGGCCATGGCGCCGAGTGCCAAAAGCTTCTCCCGCACTGGCTCCGTATAGGCCAGCACCGGCGGGCGCGCGGGCAGCAATAGCCGAAACGCCGCCACCAGCAGCAACAATGCCGCAAGCCCTACGGTGAAACGGAGCGATTCCGGCGCATCGGCGGCCAACACCACCCCCCACCAGGACCGGTCGGCGAAATTGCCCTGATAGGCCACCGTGGCAAGCGTCAGCCCGCAAATCGCCCCGGCTGCCAGCGCCCCGAAACCATCGGCCGAAATCGCCTCCCCAATCAGGCGCGCGCGACGATAAAAGGCGGTGCGGGCAGTGGTCAGCAGCAGCGGCACCAGCAAGAAGGCCGCGATCAGCCAAAGCGGTTCCCCGCGCAACATCAGAATCAGCGCGCCATTGGCCAGCAAAAAGATTGAGGCCCACCAAGCCAGCGTCAGGCGCCGCACCAGCCCGTAAGCCGCGGCAAGCAAAAGGGACCCCACCACGGAAGCGGCAAAATGGCTTGCGGCGTCTTCCAGAAAATCCGGCACGGGGCCAAGCAGGCTTGGCTTGGGTGGCAAGGCGCCGATGAAAATCAGCACCAGCGCGGCAAGGCCCGTAAGGCCCGCCAGCGCCGGCACTTCAAAGGAAACCGCAATGCCGCGATCAGGCGCCAACCGCGCCACCAGCTTGCGGCGCTGGCTGATTTCAAACCCCGCAAATAGCGCGCCGGCCAGGAAGAGCGGGATGATGTAGTAAAACAAGCGAAACAGCAGCAGCGCGCCGACAATGGCGGGGGTGGGCATGAAGCCAGCCAGCGCAAACAGAATGGCGCCATCGAATACGCCAATGCCGCCCGGCACATTCGCCGCCAGACCCGCCATATAGGCCGCGATGTAAATGCCGAGGAAATGCAGGAAGCCAAGCCCTTCCGCCGGCGGCAGCAGCGCGAAGAAAATCATGGCTGTCACGGCAACATCGGCGGTCGCCAGCGCCACCTGGGCCAGCGCGATGCGAAAGCCTGGCAGGTCAATCTCATGCCCGAAAAGGCGGATATGCGGCACAAAGCGCGCCAGCACGACATAGGTGACCACAATCGCCCAACAGCAAAGCCCGAGCAACGGCAATACCCAGCGTGGCGCGCCCGGCCCCAGGAACCCGAGCAAATCAGGTTCCAGCACCAGCACCAACCCGGCAATGGCAAAACCGCCAAGCCCGAAGGTGAGCGAGGTAATGGCAATGATTTTTGCAATCGCAACCGGTGCCAGCCCCCAACTGGCATAGAAGCGATAGCGCACTGCCGCGCCGGAAACCGTCGCCACGCCGATATTATTCGCGAGCGAATAGGCGCAGAAGGAAGCCAGCAAGGATCGCCGCCAGGAAACCGGATGCCCGGCATAGATGGACCCGAGGCGATCATAAGCCGAAAGCAACAGATAAGCGCCCAAGGTGCAAGCTGCCGCCAACCACAGCGCCGCGGGCGGTGTGGCATGCAGCGCGGTTTGAATATCGCGCCAGGAAAGCCCGCGAAATTCGCGCTGCACCACATAAAGCGCGCCGACCAGCAGGATCAGCCCGAAACAGGTCGGGCCGTAGCGTTTCAGCAGGGAAAGAACCCCCTGCCGTGTCACGCGCCTGCACTCTCCGCCCGTGCCAGCGCGGTTTCAATCAGGCCGATGGTCCCGGCGACGCCATAAAGCGCGATGAAGCCGCCAAAGCGCGGGCCTTCTTCCTGGCCGAGCAGCACCTGATACAGCGCATTGAACCAGGCGCGGGACACCCCCATGCGCCCATCCTTGCCGGCTTCCAGGAAAGGCTCTCGGCGTCCCGCATCAAACACCAGATCCTGCGCGGCCTTGGCGCGTTCTTCCGCCGGCATGGCTTCCAGATCCGCCGCACGATCACGCAACGCTACCATCAGCGCCGTCAGGGCTTCGCGTTCGGCGGCGCTTGGCGCGCGGAAGCGCTTGGTCGGCGCCACGAAATCCCGGTAATAGGCCACCGCATATTCAATCAGCTTGCCCAGCAAGGGCTGGCTTTGCGGCGTGGCGCCAGGCGCATAACGCGCCAGAAAACCCCACAGCAATTCCGGATCATCCGCATTCACCACACTCGCCAGATTGAGCAGCATGGTGAAGGAAACCGGCGGTTCCGGGTCATTCGGCGCGGCCCCGGCATGGAGATGCCAGGCCGGGTTGGCCGCATCCGGCGCGGCGCGCAGCCGCGTGCGGTTTTGCAAATACTCATCCACCGCGCGCGGGATTTGGTCGAAGTAAAGCCGCTTGGCGCGTTGCGGCTGGTTATACATGAATTGGGAAAGGCTTTCCGGCGGCGCATAGCGCAGCCATTCCTCGATGGTCAGGCCATTGCCCTTGGATTTGGAAATCTTCTGGCCCTGCTCATCCAGGAAATGCTCATAGGTGAAGCCCTCAGGCGGCTTGCCGCCCAGCACGCGGCAAATCGCGGAAGATAGCCGGACGCTATCAATCAAATCCTTGCCCGACATTTCGTAGTCCACGCCCAGCGCATACCAGCGCAAAGCCCAATCCGCCTTCCATTGCGCCTTGCAATGCCCGCCCGTGATGCGTGTGCCGAAACGCTCCCCGGTTTCAGGGTCGCGCCAGACCAGCATGTCCTGATCGGGGCGGATTTCTTCCATCGGCACCTGCATGACCACGCCGGTTTTCGGGTGAATGGGCAGGAAGGGCGAATAGGTGGCGCGCCGATCCGGCCCAAGTGTGGGCAGGATCACTTCCAGCACCTTGGCGTGGTTTTCCGCCATCTTCAGCAATGCCGCGTCGAACTTGCCGGAACGGTAATAATCCGACGAAGACGCGAATTCATAATCGAAGCCGAAAGCATCCAAAAACGCGCGCAGCCGCGCGTTATTGTGATGCCCGAAGCTTTCATGCGTGCCAAAGGGATCAGGAATGGCCGTCACAGGCCGCCCGATATGCCCGGCCAGCATTTCCTTATTCGGCACATTATCCGGCACCTTGCGCAGCCCATCCATGTCATCGCTGAAGGCGAGCAAGCGTGACGGCAAGCCGGTAAGCTGCCCAAAAGCGTGGCGGATCCAACTTGTGCGCGCCACTTCGCCGAAAGTGCCGATATGCGGCAGGCCGGAGGGACCATAGCCCGTTTCAAACAACGCCGCGCTTTTGCCCGAAGCGGCCAGACGCGCCGCGACCTTGCGCGCTTCCTCAAAGGGCCAGGCCTTCACGGCGGAAAAATCAGCGGCGGCGGACATTTGCTGCGGCAATCCTCTCAAGCGGGAGGGGCGTTATAGGCAGCCCGCGCGCAAGAGGCGAGGGCCAGCGGCTTCAGGGTGTTCCCCCTTTGGCTTTTCTGCTCTAAACCGCCCGCTTCCAAGCTTTACCATGGGATTTTTGCAATGCGTGTCGGCGTGATTGGGGCCTCTGGTGCGGTGGGCCGCGAATTGGTGGATGTTCTGGGGCGTCGGGCCTTCCCGATGACCTCGCTCAGGCTTTTTGCCTCTGCCCGCAGCGCCGGCACCAAACTCAAAACCCCGATGGGTGAGGCGGAGATCGAGACCTTCAGCGATGCCGCCATGCGTGACCTTGATTTGGCGCTGCTCGCGGTTTCCGGCGATTTCGCCAAGGCCCATGCGCCGGCCATGGTCGCTGCCGGGGTCAATGTGGTGGATAATTCCTCGGCCTTTCGCTTGCAGGATGATGTGCCGCTGGTGGTGCCGGAAGTGAATGCGGGTGCCATCGGCAAGGCCAAGTTGATCGCCAACCCGAATTGCACCACGGCCATTCTGGTGGTGGCTTTGGAACCGCTGCGGCAGGCTTTCGGCCTGAAGCGCGTGATTGTTTCCACCTATCAGGCGGCCTCTGGCGCCGGGGCGGAAGGCATGACGGAACTTGAACGCGAAACCCGCCGCGTGCTGGTGGATGGTGCGAAGGCGGGGCATGAGGTGTTCCGCTATCCGCTGCCCTTCAACGTGATTCCGCAGATCGATAGCTTCCAGCCCAATGGCTATACGCGCGAAGAAATGAAGGTGGTTTGGGAAAGCCGGAAGATCATGGGCATGCCTGA
>JBIIIE010000408.1:0-2702 GCA_044235135.1 Roseomonas sp.
GTATTGTCCTTGGTTGGCCCCTTGGCGACGCTTTCAACCTCAGGATTTTCCATCTTGAGCCGACGGTTCGGGTAAAGCGGCGTGAGGTTATCGAAATTGATCCGGTGGCGCAGGCTTTCCGGGTCTTCGAAATTGATCGCATTGACCTTGAGCAGGGAGAAATAACGCTCCCCATCCTTGGGCGCGCGGATCTGGCCTTCCACCGTATCGCCCGTGCGCAAACCGAAGCGGCGCACCTGGGCGGGAGAGACATAGATATCATCCGGCCCGGGCAGGAAATTCGCCTGCGGGCTGCGCAGATAGCCGAAACCATCGGAGAGGATTTCAAGCGTGCCTTCACCGAAAATCGCCTGTTCATTATCCGCGAAGGTCTTCAGGATCGCGAACATCATATCCTGCTTGCGCAGTGATGAGGCGTTTTCGATCTGCAATTCCTCAGCGAAGGCGAGGAGGTCGGCGGGGCTTTTCGCCTTGAGTTCTGAAAGATGCATTTGGTGCCTTGGCGTTCCGTGAGGCTTGAGAAAGCGGGACATGAATCACGATGCAAAACGCAGCACGCGGCGCATTCATGAATGTCCCGTTAACGGGTAGAAGGGAAATGCGGCAGCGCCGATCAGGGATCGCCGGGGCCGCGAAAGGAAGGACCTTCTATGTATGAAGCCCGCCGCCCGGCGTCAACCACGGATCAGAACGGCTTCACGATCACCATGATGACAATCAGGATCAGCAGCAGGGTTGGCACTTCATTGGCAATGCGCCAGCCCCTTTCGCTGCGGGCATTGCGGTCTTCGGCGAAAAGCCGCCGGGCGCGGGCCAGATCCATGTGAAAGGCTGTCATGCCAAGCAAGCCAAAAAGCTTCCCGTGCCACCAGCCGGCGCGCCAATCCACCACGCCCGGCGTCAGGATCAGCAACAGGCCGAAGACCCAGGCCGAGATCATGGCCGGGTTCATGATGGCGCGCAGCAGGCGGCGTTCCATGGTTTTGAACAACTCCCCCTGCGCGGAACCGGGCACCTGCTGCGTGTGATAGACGTAAAGCCTGGGCAGATAGAACAGCCCCGCCATCCAGGCGAAAACGCTGATCAGGTGCAAGGCCTTGGTCCAGGCATAGAAGGGGGCGAGGGCTTCGATCACCATGGCCTATTCATCCTTTCCGGCAGGGGCGGGTATCAGGCGTGGATGCGGGCCATCTTCCAGCCGCCAGCGCGCCAGCACCGCTTCCCGCACGCGGGCACGCACTACCTTGCCTTGCGCATTGCGCGGCAATTCGGCAAGGCTCACCCAGGCGCGCGGGCGCTTATGCTTGGCAAGGTCCTCGGCAAGCGGGATCGCCGCTTTCTCCCAGCCTTCCGGCAGGCCCTCAGCCACCGCGATGATGACCTCGCCCCAATAATCCGAAGCCAGGCCCAGCACGCAAAGCGCGCGGCCTTGGGCAGCGGGTTCCAGGGTGGTTTCAATCTCGGCGGGGTGGACGCGGTAGCCGCCGGTTTTCATCACATCCGAAGCGCGGCCCGCCAGTCGCAGCCGGCCACGCGCATCAAGGGCGCCCAAATCCCCGGTGCGGTGCCAGGCGCCGGCGGGGCGCGGCACAAAGCCATCCGGGCCGATCATGCCGATATTCATGTGCCGGGCGCGCAGCCAGATATCGCCGGGCGCGCCGGCGGGAAGGGGCGCGCCAGCCTCATCCCGGATGGCGATTTCAACGCCGGTGGCCGGCCAGCCGAGATTGGCGCCCAGCCCATCCTCATCTTCCGCCATGGCGGCGGCGACATCTGGGCCTTCCAGCACGGTGATGGGGTTGAAGCATTCACTCATGCCATAGGTCACGCGCACCACCGGGCCGAATTGCGCCGCGGCGCGGGCGTAAAGATCGCGCGTCAAGGTTTGTGTACCGCAGAAAATCACCTTCAACCCAGGCACGGCCTGACCGGGGAAGAGCGAGAGGAGCTTCGCCAAAACCGTCGGCGGGGCGAAAATCGCCGAAAGCGGCGCGGCCAGCACCGGCGCAAGGCGATCAGCGCGCACGCCATCCTGCAACACAACCTCTCCGCCGTGATCCAACCAGGCATAGGTGATCAGCGCCGCGCCATGGGTGAAGGGGGTCATGAGCAACACACGCTCACCGGGTTCGGGCGTGAAGGGCAGCACGGCGCGTTGCAGGATATTGGCGAGGTACCGCCCGCCATGGCTGTGCAGGATCGCCTTTGGCTTGCCCGTGGTGCCAGACGTGAAAATGATCCTCCCCCAAGCATCGGATGGCACGGGGGGCAGCGGCGCGGCGCTGTCATCCGGGGCGATGTCTTCCAGCGGCAGGGGCGCGAACCCAAGCCCCGCCAGCCGCGCGCAGGATGCTTGCGGGGCGATGATGCGCTTGAAGCCGGTCAATTCCGCATACCAGCGCAATTCGGCATCGGTCGAGCCCGCATTGCACGGGGTTTCCGCCACACCCGCCATGGTCAGGCCATAGCTCACCCAGGGCGCATCACAGCCATTGGGGACAAAGGTGGCCACCGGTTGGCCGGGCTTGAAACCCTCCGCCACCAGCCGCCGCGCCAGGCCATGGGCGCGGGCGGAAAGCGCCGCATAGGTGATGCTGGCGCTGCCATCGGTAATCGCGACGCGCGGGCCGAAACGCCGCGCCAGAGTGAGCAGGTCCGAAGACCAGGGGATACCATCCTGCATGGGGCCAAACTCTCGCCAG
>JBIIIE010000409.1:0-2701 GCA_044235135.1 Roseomonas sp.
AAAACCGCGGCGCCCTGGTGGCACTGAAGGGCGCGCTTGCCGCAGCCGTTGCGCTGGAAGAAGAAGCCTATCTGCAGCGCGCCATCCGCTTCCTGCCCGCCGAAATTGAACGCCAATTCCTGCCCGATGGCGGGCATATTGAACGCTCCCCCGCGCAACAACTCGCGGCGCTGCAAGACCTGATCGAAATCCGCAACCTGCTGCACGGTGTTGGCGTGGAAGCGCCGCCGCATTTGCTGGCGGCACTCGACCGCGCGGCGCCTGCTTTGCGCCTGTTCCGCCATGGCGATGGAGGCCTTGCGCTGTTCAATGGCGCGCGGGAAGAAAACTCGGCTTTGCTTGATCTGGTGCTGACGCAAGGCCAGGCGCGTGGGCGCGGCGCGCTGGAATTGCCTGAGGCCGGCTTTCAGCGCCTGCAAGCCGGGCGCAGCGTCATCATCATGGATGCCGGGCCGCCGCCACGCGGGCGCGCGGGCGCCACCGGGCTTGGTGGCCTGCCAAGCGGCGCGGATCGCTTCGCCCATGCCGGCACGCTTTCCTTTGAAATGTCGGTCGGGCGTGACCGGCTGATCGTCAATTGCGGCGCGGCCCCGGCGGGCGAGGAAGCCTGGCGCGATGCCCTGCGCGCCACCGCCGCGCATTCGACGCTTGTGGTGTCCGACACCAATTCCAGCGAGCTTCGCCCCGAAGGCCTTGGCCGCAAGCCCGAAACGGTGGAGGTGGAGCGCCAGGAAGCGACCGGCGCGCAATGGCTGGAAGCCAGCCATGATGGCTGGCGCGGCCCCTTCGGCGCAGTGCATCGCAGGCGGCTTTACTTGGCCGAATCCGGCGATGATCTGCGCGGTGAGGATGTTTTGGAATTGCCGCCCGATGCGCCGGTGCCGATTTTCGTGGCGCGCTTCCATTTGCACCCCGCCGTGACGGCCAATCTGTTGCAGGATGAAAGTGCGGTGCTGCTGCGCCTTGCTTCCGGCGCGGGCTGGAAGCTTCGCGCCAAGGGCGCGCGCGTTGCCTTGGAAGACAGCATCTATCTGGGCGGTGAGGCACGGCGCAGCCTGCAAATCGTGCTCCATGCCGAGGAAAATGAGGTCTCGCTGCAATGGGCTATCACGCGGGTCAGCCTGCCCGGCGCGGCGCCGGTGGCTTAAAACACTTTGCGCCAAGGAAGGTGAAGCGAAATCGCTTTTGGAAGGCGAGTCAAACCTCCACCACCACATAATCAGCTTCAATCTTCACCGGAAATGTCTCGGCCTGATAGGGGCCTTCAACTGCACCACCCTCCATCGGCATGGATGGCGTTGCAGAGCCTTCTTGAGCGGCTGATTCACCGCTCCGGGCCTGCGCCCTTCGCGGATCAGACGCTAGCCTGGCCCCCGCTTCCACATGCGCCGGGAAAGCGCGCACCTTGGTCCGGCGCGGATCGAACCAGCTTTTGCCGGTGCGGATATCGAATTCCCAATTATGCCAAGGGCAGCGGACCATTTCTCCCGCGCGGGAGAAATGATACTTGCCCGGTTCATTGCTTTGGATCAGGCCGCACAGAATGCCGCCCGAAAGCGCGCTACCCTGATGCGGGCAGCGATCAAGCAGCGCGAAGAATTCGCCGCCCAGATTGAACACCACAATCTTCTTGCCATCCGCTTCCACCAGCTTCCGGCCACCGGGCGGGATTTCATCCACCGCCGCAACAATATGCCGCGCCATTACAGCCGATAAAAGCCGCGCGCATTGCCGCCGAAGATCGCGGCGCGCTTTTCCGCTGGAATGAAGGAGGGAATCGCAATGCGCGGATCGTCAAAATCCCAATGCGGATAATCGCTGGCATAGAGAATACGATCCCAGCCGATCCATTCCATCGCATCCAGCAAATGCTCACCCTTCGCCGGTTCTTCGATTGGCTGGGTCGAAACATAGACATGATCACGCATATACTCGCTTGGCGCCCGCTTCAGATGCGGCACCTCATCACGAAGCCGCTTCCAGTTATTGTCCAGCCGCCAGCCGAGCGACGGCATCCAGCCAAAGCCGCATTCGATCATCAGGATCTTGAGTGTGGGGAAGCGTTCAAACACGCCTTCCACCACAAAGGATGCGACTTGCGCCTGCGCGCTGGTGGCGTGTTCCTGCACTTCCTCCACATAAAAGGAAGGCCAGCCGCCATTGGTCATGGCATTACCGGAAAAACCAAAGGCGTGAATGCCAATCGGCAGACCCACTTCTGCCGCAGCCTCATAAATCGGCCAATAGCGTTTGCGGCCCAAGGGTTCCGAGGTGCGGCTCATCAGCAGCACCTGGCAGAAGCGGCCATCCCCGGCGCGCTTGCGGATTTCAGCGGCTGATGCCACCGCATCCTCATAAGGCACCACGATGGAAGCGCGGAGCCGCGCATCATGATCCACCCAATGCGCCAATTGCCATTCATTCACGGCATGGGCGAGGGCCACCGAAAGATCATCATTGACATCGCCCTGGCCGGAAGGCTGCAAGGGGTTCAGCACGCCAATATCCAACCCGTAATGATCCAGGAATTGCTTTTGCACAAAGCCAAGATCGGAAGCGGGCGGCTGACCTTGCGGGCCCCAGGCATCGCGCCGGCTGGCGAGCGGTGCTGCCTTTGGGAAGGGATAGCCCTTATGGAAGCCGTGCCGCGCATGGATGCCGTAAGTAGTCAGGCGATGCCACGCGGCATCGCTCATGAAAG
>JBIIIE010000410.1:0-2692 GCA_044235135.1 Roseomonas sp.
CTGATGCGGCAGCAAAACCTTCTCGAACCTTGCCACCAATTGCGCTGGTGCGACTTCTTCCGGATTGGCTTCCGGGACTTCCTGCCGACCGAGCGTGGGTGCCAAATCAAGCACCGGCCCAGTCAAGGAAATGATCCATTGGCCCCGACCACCTTTTACCGGGGGGCGCAAGAGGCCTGTGAAGCGCGACCGCCCGATGGTCGCGCTGGTGAGGTCAATGCGCTGGGGAATGTTCTGCCGGACTTCGCTGGCGCGGCCGCGCACCAGCGCATCTGCGGCTTCGACGCGGAAGCTTTCAATCAGCGTCACCGCGCCGCCTTGCATCAACACCACCGCATCGGCGCTGCCAGCGGTGCCCGGCGGCTTGCTCCAGGCGAAGGGGTCGAGACTGACAGTCGCCGCGCGCAGATCCGCGCGCACCGTCAGGCGGGATTGCCCGTTGCGGCGCGTTTCATTGCGGAGGTCAAGCTGCACCGGCCCTTCCAGCAAGGGACGGCCATCAAGGCCAAGGGCAGCCAATTGTTGCGCATCGGCGCGGGCGGAGATTATTTCGCGTGAGACGATATCAGTCGCCGCACCGTTGCCGAAATCCGTCTCCTGTCGGATGCGCGCTTCAATATCACCAAGCACGCCAGTGCCGGTTGCCGTCAATCCCTTATTGCTGACCGAAACCTTGGCGATACCGCGTTCCAGGTCACGGTCAAAAGCGATGCGCGGAATGCGCAAATCGCGCACCTCAAGTTCCGCTTGGATATCAATATCCTCGATATCGAGTGTCTTGATCAGCGGGAAGGTAAGTTTCAGCGTGGCAGTTTCCAGCACACCGGTCGGGTCATTGATCGGTGGCGGGCGTTTTTCGAAAATCTTCAGCCGAGGATGGCGCAGAACGGCCCAACCATCCGCAAGCGGGCCGCGCAGCCTGGCCTCAACACGCGTAATTTCAGGATCGGTCGCGAAGCTGATCGAAACCGTGGCGCCATCAGCCACAATGCCAGTGCCGGATTGCAAGCCACCGGTTGCCGAAATTTCAATCTTGTCCAAGGAAAAACGTGCTTCCCCGCCAGCACCTTCAAAGGGCGGGATGGGGCGCAACCAATGAACAGTTACGCCATCCGCCCGCGCTATGCCGGAAAGCTCAGTGACCTCCGCACCGCCGCCATCGGCGCCGATCTTTGCTGCAATCCGCCAATTGCCTTCGCGCAACATGCCGGCTGTCAGATTTTCGGCCAACCATTCGCGGGGTTTGGGGGCGACACTGGGCGGCCAGTAATGCGGCAGATCAGCGATATCCAAGCCGCGCAAATTGATCTCAGCTTCGGTCTGCCAAATGCCACCCTGCAAGCGGGCTTCGCCACTTGCACGCATAACCGGCGGCGGGGTGGCACCCGGGCGCGACGATGGCTGCGGCGCGAAGGCCAAGCGTTCAACACGCACCACTTCCTCAGCCAGGGTCGCGTCCAGCAGAAGGGAAGCGAAGGGCAAATCCCCGCGACCATTGGGCAAATGCAGCATGCCTGCCCCGGTTCGCAGGCGCCCCATCAGCAAATCAGGCCTTGGCGCCCCGGCGAAGCGCGCGATCAGGGTGATTTCCGCTTCGGCATCCAGCGCGGCCAAAGGCGCCAATTCCGCACTGGCTTTGGCCAATACGGCCGGGCGAATACCGCGCGCGGTCAGCGATGCCTCCCCGCGCCAAAGCGCGCGCTCCAGATTGCCGGCAATCTCCACCGGGATGCGCTGATCGGCCAATTCCAGCATGGCGCGCCCGGCCACTTCCAAGCCGCCGGCAGCGCGGCGTTGCAGCACCAGGGAAGCAAGATTGGCGCTCACCACCCGCCCGGAAGCCTCATCGGCCAGTGCCAGCCTGGTATCCAACAGGGCGATGCGCCTGATGGGCGATAGCGCGGTTTCTTCATTGGGCGGCGCCAGCCAGGCGGTGATGATCTTGGCCAGGGCTTCAAGCTCCGCCCCCGGCGCCGCCGCGCCCTCGGCCTTTGGCGCGCCGGCCAGCCCAAGCGAAAGCGCCCCCGCCTTGTCCCGGTTCGCAAGCAATCCAAGCCCGCGCAATTCCAGCCCGCGCAAGGCAATATGCCCGCGCAGCAGGCTGCCCGCCGAAAGCGAGACATCCACCTGCGGCAGCACGGCAATAAGCCCATCCGCCTTGTCGGACAGCCTTATATCGGAAAACCGCACCGCAATCGGCGAACGATGCCCTTCCCGCCAACCCGCCCAGGAAATTTCAGCCGCGCCAATCTCGATTTTTTGATCGGACAGCGCCTGATTGGCCAGGCTCTCGGCCTGGCGGGCCAACCAGGGCAGGCTGACCGGCCCCTGTTCCAGCCGCCAGACCACCCCGCCAAGTGCCAGCCCCGCCAGCAACGCCAGGGTCAGGCAGACCCTGGCGAGCAGCTTCAGCCCTCGCCCCGCTTGACCTGCGACCCGCCTCACCCTTTCCCTATTCCCTCATGACCCTTGCCCCAGCAGCTTTCGCCCTGCCACGCGGATTCGACAAGGCCGCCGCCGCCCTCGCCCAGGCACATTTCGCCGAGAAGGGGGAAGCGGAACGCCGCTTTGCCGAAAGCGCGGAGGGTGCTGCGATACTGGAAGCGCTTGGTGGTCATAGCCCCTATCTAGCCGATTTGGCGGTCCGCGAGTCACCCATCCTGCTTTTCATGGCCGAACGTGGCCCGGATGA
>JBIIIE010000411.1:0-2672 GCA_044235135.1 Roseomonas sp.
CGGGCGGGCCAGCATTTCAGCGGGTGGTGCGGTTTGCAGCCCCCTGCCCCGATGCATCAGCACCATGCGATCCGCGAGTGACGCGGCCTCATCCAAATCATGCGTGACCAGGATGATGGGGATGGCGAGCCCCTGGCGCAGATTGGCCAATTCCACCTGCAAGCGCCGCCGTGTGGCACGGTCCACGGCGCTGAAGGGTTCATCCAGCAACAGCACGGCAGGGTCGCGCGCCAGGGCGCGCGCGACGGCCACGCGTTGCTGCTGGCCGCCGGAAAGCTCCGCCGGGCGGCGTTCCTCCAGCCCCGCCAGATGCACGCGGGCCAGCAGGGCGGCGGCGCGCGGAGCACGCTGGGCGGCGGGCAGATGGCCCATGGCGGCCATCACATTGGCAAGCGCGGTCATATGCGGGAACAGCGCGTAATCCTGAAACACCAGCCCCACGCGGCGCCGATGCGCCGGCAGGTCGCGGGCTGAAGCGCTATCGCGCCACACCTCTCCGCCACAGGCGATGCGGCCTTCAAAAGCGTGATGCAGCCCGGCAATGGCACGCAGCGTCGTGGATTTGCCGGCACCTGAAGGCCCGACAATGGCAAGCAATTCGCCCGGCGCTGCTTCCAGGGAAAGATCAAGCGGAATGGGCGTCGTGGCTTTCAGCCGCAAGGCCAGGCCAGGTTCAACCATGGCGCCGCCGCCTGCCGACATCGCGCGTGAGCCGCTGCACCAGCAATAGCGCGACAAGACAAATCGCCAGGAGCATGGCAGACATGCTGGCGGCGGCGACATCATCAAAAGCCTGTACGCGATCATAAATGGCAATGGCGGCGGTGCGCGTTTCACCAGGAATTGCGCCACCCACCATCAGCACGACGCCAAATTCCCCCAAAGTATGGGCGAAGGTGAGCACAATGGCGGTGGCAATCCCGGGCCAGGCCAGCGGCATTTCAATCCGCCAGAACACCGCCCATGGCGCCATGCCGGAAGTGGCACCGGCTTCGCGCAAATTGGGCGGGATGGCGCCAAAGGCATTCTGGATGGGCTGCACGGCAAAGGGGATATTGGCAATCGCACTCGCCAGCAGCAGCCCTTCAAAGGAAAAGGCGAGGCTTTTGCCGAATACCGCATGGAAGGCGCCGCCCAGCCAGGTGCCGGCGCCAAAGGCCGTCAGCAAATAAAAGCCAAGCACGGTGGGCGGCAGCACCAAAGGCAGCGCCACCGCCGCTTCCACCACGCCGCGCCCGCGAAACCGCCGCAGCGCCAGAAAGCGCCCAAGCCAAAGTGCGAAGGGCAGCAGGATCAGCACCGTGCCAAGACCAAGCCAAAGCGAAAGGCGAAAGGCGGGCCAATCCATGCTTCAGGGCGCCTGAAGCCCATGGCGCGCAAAAACCGGCGCGGCCTTGGGCGAGAGGAACCATGCCTGCAATCGCAGCGCCGCTTCGCCGCCTCGTTTTGTGACGGCAAGCCGATGACGCAGCGGTTCATGCAAGGCATCCGGCACCAGGGCAAAGCGCCCACGCGCCCGGAGTGGCGGAGACTCCGCCAAGGAAAGCGCAACCAGCCCACCGCCGGCACCTTCCGTCATGGCAAATTGCGCGGCCTGGGCAATATTTTCACCGAATACCAGGCGCGGGCGGATCGCATCCCATAGGCCGATGCGGCGCAAGGCTTCCTCAGCGGCGCGGCCATAAGGCGCAGTTTCCGGATTGGCGATGGCAAAGCGCGTCAGGCGCCCCGAAGCCAACAAGGGGCGCAGTGCTTCAAGCCCCGCGTCGGGATCAAGGGGTGCGCCATGCGGGGCGAAAAGCGCCAGGCGGCCCAGCGCATAAACATGGCCCTCATCCCGCAAATGGCCCAATCTCGCCAGGTTGAAGATGCTGACCTCATCAGCCGCAAGCAGCAATTCAAACGGCGCGCCCTGCGCGATTTGCCGCGCGAGATTGCCGCTGGCGCCATAGGCAATGCGTGGGATGATACCGGTTTCCGCAGCGATGATCGGCGCAGCATCTTCCAGCACCGGCTGCAAGCTGGCGGCAGCGGCGATCAAGGGGCGCTGCCCTGCAAAAGCAGGGAGTGCCACCCATGGCAGCGCCGCCAGGGCCAGCAATAAACGACGATCCATCGCAAACCTACGTTATTCCCAATTGAACATAACCCTACCTGACCGCCATGATCAACCCACCCGGCCAGGGCTGGACCGCGGACCTTTCTTTGGGGATGCTGCCCGGACAGGGAATGGAAGGAAGCGGGCCATGCATTTCATCAGCGGCGATTGGCGGATTGACGTGCTGATCCAGGGCTATCCCGGCAAATCCATCCAGCATGGCGGCCTGGGTTGGAGCACGGTTGCGCTGTTGCGCGGCCATGGACGCATCGTGGTGCTGGATGGCGGCGGCTATGGGATGAGGAAGCCCTTGGTCGAGGCCTTGGCCAAGCAGGGCGTAAAGCTTGCCGATGTGACTGATCTTTTGGTCAGCCATTTGCACCATGATCATGTGGTGAATTGGCCCATGTTCCGCGATGCGCGGATTCATGTTGGGCGGAAGGAATTGGCCTGGGCGCTTGGCGTTGGCTGGGGTGAAACCGCCGTGCCGGAACATGCGGTGGAAGCGCTCAGCCGCTGGCCCACCATGCAATTGATGGATGATGGCCAGGAAGTGCTGCCTGGCATTACCGCG
>JBIIIE010000085.1:0-9603 GCA_044235135.1 Roseomonas sp.
GTAATGCAACGATAATCTTTTAATGCGGCTGAAGTATTCAAATGCCTATTCCGATTTCGGCCCCATGTTGCAGGGAAGGGCGGCGGATTTCCCGGTATTCAAACATTCTTGAGGATCCGCCGGACGCCGAAGCCAACCCGTGCGGGGCGAAGCGGAACTGGTGCCGGGTGAGGGATTTGAACCCCCGACCTTCTGATTACAAATCAGCTGCACTACCCCTGTGCTAACCCGGCGCGCCAAATTGATGTAGCAGAGTGCGCCCATTCGGCAACTCGGCACCGCGCCGGGCCCAAAATTTCCAGATCAGGACCCTTTTGCCCCCATCATGCGCCGCGCCGAACCAAAACTGACCCGCCCTGGCGCGCCTGACGCTGAGGGGCGGCGGCCCATGATTTGGCTTAGCCCCAGGCGGCCAGGGCTGGGTGGGCGCGCCGTCCTGGCTGCGGTCTTGGCGCATTTATTGTTCACTGTGGTGGTTTTCCTGGAATTGGACCCTCGCGCGCCCCGCCAAGGCGCCTTGGAGGTTGAGGAACAGGGTTTCGATATTGTTTTCAATTCGGCGGCGCCGCCTGGCGGGCCGGTTGAAGTACCACCCTCGGCGCCGCCCGCGCCGGTAGAAGCACCCCAAGCCCCGCCAGCGCCGCCGACACCACCGGCACCGCCGCAAGCGGTAGCGCCCCCACCACTGCCGACACCACCCGCACCGCCGCAGCCCGCGGCACCACAAGCCCCACCAAGCCCGGCACCGCCCCCGCCCCCAAGGCCGCTGGCCGAGGCACCCGCGCCGCCCCCGCCACCACCGCCGCCCCCACCACCCCAAGTGGCTGAGGCGCCGCGCCCGACACCGCCCCCGCCCCCAAGGCCGCTGGCCGAGGCACCCGCGCCGCCGCCACCACCACCGCCACCCCCGCCACCCCAAGTGGCTGAGGCACCGCGCCCGACACCGCCTCCGCCACCCGCCGTCGCGCCACAGCGCGCGGAACCGCAGCGCCCGGCGGCGGAACCACGGCCGCCGCTTGATCTGTCACATCTGCCGCCGATCAGGTTGGGCGAGCAGGGCTATCGGCCGCGCAACCAATTGGATTTCACCCTGCCGCCGGTTGGCCAGTCCCAGCTTGGGATTCCCAACCTTCAGGTGCGCGGTGCGGAGGATGCCGATGACTGGCAGCGCGAATTCTATCGCTGGCTTTCGCTTAATCTACGCTATCCGCGTGATGCTGCTGAACTCGGCGAACAGGGGCTTGTTGCAGTGCGTATCATCACCGCACCGGATGGCACGGTGAAGCGCGTAGAACTGCGCACCGCGTCGCGTTCCATCACGCTCAACCACTATTCGCAATCCGTCTTTCGCGGCGCGAAGCTGCCGCCGTTCAAGCGCCCGACTTCAAACGAAATCGAGATTGATCTGCGGATACGCTATAATTTGATAAGACGATGATCAGGCGTGGCCAACCTGGCCAAAGCCCTCATCATGCGTGGTGCGCACCAGCGCGGCGAAAAGCCTGAGCGCATCAGGCCCGCCACGATCGCGCAAAGCGCCATCTTCCATTTCAGCGGCAAGCATTTCAGCGTGTTCGGCGAGCGTATCAGCGGCGCGGCGCATGGCTTCGCGGGAGAGCACAAGCTGCACTTCATCCGGAAGCATTTTCCAATCGGCGGTCTGCATGGTTTTGGTCCATTGACACAGCCGTTTTGGCACGTTCAGGGCGTAATCAACGCCATACAGACTTTGTAGCCGCAGAAAGGTTAATAAGAAGTAAGCAAAAAGGTAAATTTCAAAAATTTATTTGCAATTAATTGACACCTAGCGGTGCGATTCATGCCAGACTTCCCTGATCCTAAACTGCCGCTGCGCACCACTAGCCCTATATTTGGTGGGCCGATTCACGCTGCTGCCCTGAACCGACAGCAGCGACCGGACCACCAGGGCGCAGCGACACCGGCTGAGCCCAGGAAAGCTATCAGGTAAAGCTCAAGGCAACCTTACCAAGTGTGTCGAATTCGACCAGCACATCGCAGGGGCCATCCAGCCAGATGGGCGGCGTGACGGAGCCCAGGAACACCACCTGCCCGGCGCGCAGCCCGCCAAACTCACGCGCGCAATCCGAACCGGCAAGCCAGGCCAAAGCCTCCATCGGGTGGCCGAGCAGATCGGCGCCCACGCCCTCACCCCGCACGGTCCCTGCCACGGTCATGCGCCCGCGCGTGGCACCAAGGTCAAGCGCGCGCCAATTGGGCGTGGGCGCGCCCAGCACGCCGGCGGCGTGAAAGACCTGGTCCGCAATCAGGCTTGGCGTGCCAAGCTCGGCCAAATCGCCATAGCGTTTTTCGACAATCTCAATCGCCGGAAAAACCTCAGCCACCGCGGCGGCGACGCTTTCACGTGTATGCGCGCCATGCGGCAAATCCTGACCCAAGCGCAGCCCCACTTCGCATTCCACGCCGGGGTTCAGGAAATCGGCGAAGCGGACAGTGGCTGGCGTGTTGCGCAGCCCCTCCTTCGGCACGAAGCCGCCCGCGGGGCCGGTCAGGCCCAGAATGGTCTGCATTTGCTTGGTGGTGGCGCCGATCTTGAAGCCAGCCGGCGGCACGGCGCCAAGCTTGGTCGCCACTTGGTATTGCAGCTTATAGCCGGCAGCAGGCGAGGCCGGCGCAGCGGCCCCCAGCGGCGCCAGAACCCGCTTCGCGCGGCGTGTGGCGATGATGTGTTCGGCGGTGTCCTGGCTCATGTGAAGCCTCCCGTTCTTTGGATCAGCGTGGCCCCTGGGCGCGGCCAGGTGTCCATACAGCGTCAGGCTTGGCCCAAAGCGACGTATCACGCAATTCCCGCGCGAGCCCTTCTGCCATGGCTTCGAAAATCGCCTTACCCTTTTCTGCCGTGGCCGCGCGGGGGTCGCCACGCACGCCGGTGACAGGCGCACGTTCGGAAAAGGACCAGAAGCGTGTAACGGCCTGCCCTGACGCATCAAAATTTCCCGGAGAAACAGAATGGGCGATCTGATCCATCCTCACCTGGGACGGATCAAGATAGAGCCACAGGCTGGTTTCCCCTTCGCAGGCATGATGAATGCCAGGCTGCGCCGTGAGCGCTGCCGCAATTTCCTTGGGCGCCACCTTGGTGATGGAGGTTGTCAGCACCGGCACGCCGAATTCATGCGCCATTTCCCGTGATGCCACGGCCAAGGGTTCGATATTCCCGCCATGGGAATTGAACAGCATCAGCCGCGAAAACCCATCCGCCAGCAGGGAGCGCATGACGCAGCGGAGCACGCCGGCGAAGGTCGCGTAATCCAGGCTGATGGTGCCGCCAAAGGGGAAGTGATGTTCAGACAAGCCCATCCACATGGGCGGCAGCACCACAGCGGGCAAATCCGCGCAAAGTTCAGCCGCGCGCATGGCGACTGAATGGCCGATGAAACTATCCGTCCACACCGGCAAATGCGGCCCATGCTGTTCCAGCGCGGCCACGGGCAGGATGACCACGGCATTGCGTTCCGCGAGTGCGCGCAATTCCGGCGCCGTCATGCGTTCCCATCTGGTTTCGGTCATGGCTTCAGCCCCTGCCCATGGCGTAGAATTCGTCATTCGGGCGCAGATTGGTCACATTCGCCAGACGGTTCGACATGCCGAAAAAGGCGGCGATGGCGGCGATATCCCAGATGGCTTCATCATCAAACCCGGCGACGCGCAAAGCTTCATGATCCGCATCATTCACTTCATTGGCGCGGTCGGTCACTTTCAGCGCGAATTCCAGCATGGATTTTTGCTTGGCCGAGAGATCGGCCTTGCGCCAATTGGCGGCGATCTGGTCCGCGATCAGCGCATTCTTGGCGCGGATACGCAGAATGGCGCCATGCGCCACCACGCAATACTGGCATTGGTTGCGCGATGAAACGGCCACCACAATCATTTCGCGTTCCGCCTTGGAAAGCCCTTCGGCCTTATCCATCAGCGTATCGTGATAGGCCATGAAGGCGCGAAATTCCGCCGGGCGATGCGCCAGCATCAGAAAGACATTCGGCACAAAACCGGATTTTTCCTGAACATTCAGGATGCGCGCGCGAATATCTTCCGGCAGCGCCGCGATATCGGGGATGGGGGTGCGGGCGATGGGGGGCTTGGTCATGTCGGGCCTGTCCTAGTGTGGCGTGATCCACCTCAGCAGATCACGCCCTTTGCGGTTTTGGAAGCCTGACCAGCACTTCGCCCGGCGCAAACCCCCTCAGCTATCCATCTTCAGCGCGGCAATGAAGGCGCTTTGCGGGATTTCCACCTTACCGAATTGCCGCATGCGCTTCTTGCCTTCCTTCTGCTTTTCCAGAAGCTTGCGCTTGCGGGATATGTCGCCGCCATAGCACTTCGCCGTCACATCCTTGGACAGCGCCGAAATGGTTTCGCGCGCAATCACGCGCCCGCCAATCGCCGCCTGGATCGGGATTTTGAACAATTGGCGCGGAATCAGTTCCTTCAATTTCTCGCAAATCTGCCGCCCGCGCCGTTCTGCCTGGGCGCGATGCGCCATGAAGGACAACGCATCCACCGGTTCGTTATTCACCAGGATGGAAATCTTCACCAGATCGCCTTCCTCATAGCCATCCATCTGATAATCGAAGGAAGCATAGCCGCGCGATACTGATTTCAGCCGGTCATAGAAATCGAACACAACCTCATTCAACGGTATCCGATAAACAAGCATGGCGCGGGCGCCGACATAGGTCAGTTCCACCTGCTGCCCGCGGCGTTCATTGCACAGCGCCAATACGGAACCCAGATAGTCATCGGGCAACATGATGGTCGCCTTGATCCAGGGTTCTTCAATATGATCCAGCACACTGCCATCGGGCATATCGGCGGGATTGTGCAATTCAAACATCTCGCCATTCGTCTTGTGCACCTTATACACCACCGAAGGCGCCGTCGCGATCAGGTCAAGGTCAAACTCACGCGACAATCTTTCCTGCACAATCTCCAGATGCAAAAGCCCAAGGAAGCCGCAGCGAAAACCAAAGCCAAGCGCGGCGCTGGTTTCCGGTTCATAATGGAATGACGCGTCATTCAAACGCAGCTTGCCGAGCGATTCACGCAGCTTTTCGAAATCATCGGCATCAACAGGATACAAGCCGCACCACACCACGGGGATGGATGGCTTGAAGCCAGCCAAAGCCTCGGCAGCCGGATTGCGATCATCCGTGATGGTATCGCCAACATTGGTATCGGCCACGGTCTTGATGGCGGCTGTCAGATAGCCCATCTCGCCAGGCCCCAGGCTTTCCACCGGCACCAGCTTCGGCGTGAAGACACCCACCTGTTCGATGGTATGCACCGAACCGGATGACATCATGCGAATGCGCTGGCCCTTGCGCAAATGGCCATCCTTCACGCGCACCAGAATGATCACGCCAAGGTAGGCATCATACCAGCTATCCACCAGCAGCGCCTTGGTGGTGGCGGATGCATCGCCCTTCGGTGGCGGCAGCCGTTCCACAATCGCATCCAAAACGCCTTCGATATTGAGCCCCGTCTTGGCGCTGATCATCACGGCGTCTGACGCATCAAGCCCGATCACATCCTCGATCTGCTGCTTCACGCGATCAGGTTCCGCGGCCGGCAAATCGATCTTGTTCAGCACGGGCACAATTTCATGCCCCGCATCAATCGCCTGATAGACATTGGCGAGTGTTTGCGCCTCCACACCCTGAGACGCATCCACGACAAGCAGAGAACCTTCACAGGCCGCAAGCGACCGGCTGACTTCATAGGCGAAGTCCACATGGCCGGGCGTGTCCATCAGGTTCAGCACATAGGTTTTGCCGTCCTTGGCCGGGTAGGTCAGGCGGACCGTCTGCGCCTTGATGGTGATGCCGCGTTCACGCTCCAGCTCCATATTATCCAGGACCTGTTCCTTCATTTCGCGCGCAGAAAGCGCGCCGGTCTGCTGGATCAGCCGGTCAGCAAGCGTGGATTTCCCGTGATCAATATGGGCGATGATCGAGAAATTACGGATCAGCGAAAGCGGCGTGTCAGTCATGATGGTCCCGGGGGTGCGGGCGCGGAGTAGCGCCAGCGTTTTCAAAGGCGGAGATAAGGCAGCAGGGCCGGAAGTCAAACGTCCGCATTAGCGGGGGCGCGGCAAAAGCGGCGCCAAACGCCACATTGCCACAGCGCCCAGCAGCGGCCCGATGCCCAGCAGCGCAAAACCTGCCGACATGCCAAGCATTTCCATGGCCCGTGGCAGCGCCCAGATCGTCCCCGCCGTCAGCAAAAAGCCAAGCGAGGTCTGCACCGTCAGCATGGTGCCAACGTAATCCGGCGGCGAAAGGCTCACGATGCAGGCGGAAAACTGCGCGGAATCGGCGACAACCGTCAGCCCCCAGATAAAGGCAATCGTCAGCGCCAGGATGGGCCAGGCGCTGGCTGGCCCAATCAGCAAGGCGCAGGTGCCGGAAGCCAACATGCAAGCCCCCGCCACCTTGGCGCGGTTCCAGCGGTCCGCCGCCAGCCCCGCCAGGATGCAGCCCAAAGCCCCGGCGGCGACCACGGCGAAAACCCATGGCCCGATGGCCGGGCTTTCCAGCACGGCGGCCAGGAAAACCCCAATCCAGGCCCACATGGCATAGAGTTCCCACATATGGCCAAGATAACCCAGGTTAGCGAGGCGCAGCCCCTTATTGCGCCAGGCTTCCAGCATCTGCGCCGGGCGAAAGGGTGGCCGGGCGCCGAGCAATGGCCCCGGCTGAAACCCCAGAATCAGCACCCCGCCAAGCGCCGCCAAAACCCCCGCCCCGGCATAGGCTACGCGCCAATCCAAGACCCCAACCAGCGCCGGCAGCGCATGGGGCAAAGCGGAACCCAGCGTCACCGCGCCGACCACCAGCCCGATCAGCAGCCCCAAATCCCCCTTGGCCCAGGAAGCGGCAAGCTTCATGCCCACGGGATAAACCCCGGCCATGGCCGCGCCGGCAATGAAGCGCAGCAACAGCGCCATATCGCCCGCCGGCGCCACCAGGGTTTGGGCAAGCGTTGCCCCCGCCGCCAGCAATGCACAGCCGAGGAATAGCCAGCGCGCCGGCCAGCGATCCGCCAGCGAGAAAACCGCACTCACCAGCGTGCCAAAGACAAAACCAAGTTGAACACAGGCGGTCAGCCAAGCCGCGCGGCTTGGTGAAATCAGCCCTTCCGCCAGCAGCGCCGGCACGGCAGCGGTGCCGGCGAACCAGACGGAAAGCGTCAGCACAATCGCGCCCACCAACAGCGCCATATTGCGGCGCTTGCTGGTGGGTAGCGCTGTCATGCGCGCAGCACGGCGCCGGTTGCCTTCGCCACCGCGGCGACAATCTTCTCGGCCACGGCTTCGATTTGTGGGTCGGTCAGCGTTGCCTCGCGCGGTTGGATGGTCACTTGCAAAGCCAGGCTGACCTTGCCTGCGGGCAGCTTATCCCCGGCATAGCGGTCAAATAGTGCGACATCGGTGATCAGTGTGCGTTCCGCCCCGCGTGCGGCGCGCAGCAGCGTCTCCGCCGCCACACCTTCATCCACCAGGAAGGCAAAGTCGCGACGTAGTGGTTGGAAGGCAGGCAGATCGGGCGCGCCCTTCTTGCGGCGCTTCGGTTCCGGGATGGCATCCAGAAACACCTCGAAAGCCACGGCGGGGCCGGGCAGGTCGAGCGCCGCCAGCACGCGCGGATGGATTTCACCAAAGCGCGCGAGAACGGTTTTGGGTCCCTGCCGCACCTGGCCGGAACGGCCCGGATGATAGAACCCCGGCGCATCGGCGGTCACGGAAAGCGCCGCCATGGGCAGGCCGAGCGCGGCCAGCACCGCCATGGCATCGCCCTTGGCATCCAGCGCATCCACCTCACGCGCGGCTTCCGCCCAATGGCGCGGCGTGGCGCCATGGCGCACCCCGGCAGCCACTGCGGCTTGGCCTTCCGGCGTCACATCTTGATAGGCAGCGCCGATTTCACACAGCGCCACATCGGCAAAGCCGCGCGCCGCATTGCGCCCCGCCGCCAGCAGCAGGGAAGCCACCGGCGTTGGGCGCATCTGGTCCAAATCTTCCGCAATCGGGTTCTCCAGCCGAAGCGCTGCGGGCGTTTCACCAAACAGCGCCGCGGTCTTGGATTCCATGAAGGCGAAGGTCACCGCTTCCTGCATGCCGCGCGCCGCCAGCACGCGCCGCGCCAGAGATGCGCGCGCCTGCTTCGCTGTAAAGGCCGGCGGCGGAATGATGCCGCTGACCGGTAGAGATACGGGCGTGATGGTATTCAATCCGCGTATGCGCAGCACTTCTTCGATCAAATCGCATTCCGGTTCAATTTCGGCGCAGCCTTCAGCCGCCACCTTGGTACGCGCCGCATCAAGCTCGGCGGCTTGCGTCAGCGCGCCCTTGCCCGCCACATCATTGCGCCAGCTTGGCACATTGACGGTGACGCACGCCGCATCCCGCGCCGCCACGGTGAAGCCCAGGCTTTGCAGGATTTCCACGGCGCGGTCCGGCGCGACATCATCGCCGCCATAGCTTGCGAGCCTTTCAAAACGCAGGCTCGCTTGCCGCTGCCAGGCGGGTTCCGGCCCGGCGCCGACGATTTCACTCGCTTCGCCACCGCAAATTTCCATCATCGCTTGCGTGGCGAGATCAAGCGCCAAGCGCGGCAGCGCCTGATCCACGCCGCGTTCGAAGCGGGCGCGCGCATCAGTGCGCACCTCATGCCGCCGGCCCGAAAGCGCGATGCGCACGGGGTCGAAAATCGCGCATTCGATGAAGCATTCGGTGGTGGCTTCATCGCAGCCTGTCGCCTCACCGCCGATAATGCCGCCAAGCGCTTCCGGCCCGGCTTCATCGGCGATGATGCCATCTTCCGGCGTCAGCGAATAAGTCTTGCCATTCAGCGCCAGCAGGCTTTCGCCTTCATCCGCCATGCGCATCGTCAGCGTCTTGCCCTTCACCTTTGCCACATCAAACACATGCAGCGGGCGACCAAGGCCGAAGGTGAAAAGATTGGTCACATCCACCAACGCATTGATCGGGCGCTGGCCAATGGCGGTCAGCCAATCCTGCAACCATTTTGGCGAAGGCCCATTCTTCACGCCACGAATGGCGCGGCCCAGCACGTAATCGCAGGCGCGCGGATCAGCGATTTGCCAGCTTAGCGGCGAAGCATAGGCAGGCTTGATCGCGGGTTCAGGCAGCGGTTTCAACCGCCCCAGCCCGGCGGCGGCCAAATCCCGCGCCACGCCGTGGACGGAAAGCGCATCGCCGCGATTGGGCGTCACGCTGATTTCAATAATCGGGTCATCCAGCCCTGCCCAGCGCACATAGGCTTCACCGAGCGGTGCCTCCGCGGGCAGATCCACAATGCCGGAATGATCATCGCCCAGGCCCATTTCGCGGGCAGACAGCATCATGGCTTCCGATTTCACGCCGCGAATTTCGCCGGCCTTCAGCGTAATGCCCGTGCCGGGAATGAAGGCGCCAGGCAAAGCCGCCACACCCTTCATGCCGGCGCGCGCATTGGGCGCGCCGCAGACCACTGAAAGCAGCTTGCCATCGCCGGTATCAACCTTCAGCGCGCGCAACCGATCCGCATTGGGGTGCTGTTCCGC
>JBIIIE010000412.1:0-2653 GCA_044235135.1 Roseomonas sp.
ATCGGCCCGCGCAGTATCGCTGCCATTACGCGGTTCCGGCTGGCCCAAGGCCTGCCGGCTGGGCTGATTGACAAAAGATTGCTGAAGGCGCTGGAGGTTTCAGCCTGAGGTTTCATGGGGGTAAGGTTGGTCACCCCTATCCCCGCAACACCGCCTCCGCAATCCGCGCCGCATTCAGCGCTGCCCCCAGCCGCACATCATCACCCACTGCCCAAAGCGATAACCCCTGCGGCAGCGTCGCATCGCGGCGGATGCGGGAGACATAAACCATATCCTCCCCCACAATTTCGGCGGGGCTGGCATAGCCGCCATCATCGCGCCGATCGAGCAGGCTGATCCCAGGCGCGCGGCGCAACGCCTCTCGTGCATCGCGTTCAGTGATCGGGCGGTCAAAGGCGATGTTCAGCGCCATGCCAAGGCCAAGCATGACCGGCACACGTACGCAGCTCGCCGCCACCTGGATATCGGGGTTCAGCAGCTTACGGATTTCAACGCCCAGCGCCCATTCTTCGCGCGTCGCACCATCGGTCATGAAGCGGTCAATATGCGGAATGACATTGAAGGCGATCTGCTTGGTAAAATATTGCGCTTCCGGATTGTCATTGACAAAGATGCCGCGTGTTTGGGACCAGAGCTCATCCATGCCTTCCTTGCCGACGCCCGAGGCCGGCTGATAGGTGGCCGCCACCACGCGCCGGATGCCGGCGGCTTCATGCAGCGGCTTCAGCACCATGGCCATGATCAGGCTGGCGGGCAGCGGGCAGGCGATGATGCGCCTTTTGCTGGCGCGCGCCAAAGCCTGGTCGTTCACGCCCGCAACCACCAGCGGCACATCCGCTTCCATGTGAAAATGGCCCGAAAGATCTATCGCCATGGCCCCCGCTGCCGCCGCGCGCGGCACTTCAACGGCGGCAAGCTTCGCATCACAGGCAAAGATCGCGATATCTGTGCCGGCAAAATCAAACCGCGCCACATCGCGTGTTTTCAGCACGGCCTTCTCGCCCCAGGAAAGCTCCGCCCCCGCCGCGCGGCCCGTGGCCAGGGCCACCATCTCAGCCCCCGCCAGGCCGGTTTCCGCGAGACACCGCAGGATTTCGCGCCCGATCAGGGATGGGGCGCCAATGACGGCGATACGATGAGCCATACGTCAATTCCTAAGACCTTCGCCATCTTTAGCCGCAATCGCGTCAAGCCGCACGGGTCTTAACCGGCTCGTAGCGAAATACCGGCAGAATGCCCTACGGATTCCAGGATGCGCCATGAAAGCTGCACTTCGCTTATCAGCCTTTGCCGTCACTGCCTTGCTTGCCCAACCCGGCCTCGCGGCGGCGGGACAGGATGTTGCTGCTGGTCAGGCGGCGGGTTTCTTCATGGGGCTTGCGGCGGGCTTCCTGATTTGCCTGTTGCTGGGCTGCTGGGCGCTTTGGCAGCAACGCAGCATGTTGGCGGGCTTTGCTGGTAAGCTTTCCCGCCTGGCGGCGGGTGAGCCCGTGCCCCCCTTTGCCGTAACCGAAGCCGATGGCCCCTGGCGCCAGATTTTGACAGCGGCCGAGGCGTTGCGGCAGCGCCCGACACCTGCTGATGCGCCCTTGGCCGCCACACCGCTGGTCGCCACCCAGGAAGCCTCACTCGGCGATCTGGCGGCCACCATCGAGGCAGAAACCACCGCCGCGCTTGAGGATCTGGAGCGCCGCGTTGCCATGTTGCGGCGCAATTCCGCTGCCATGACGGAAGCCGCCGAAGGCGGCGCGCGTGCGGCGGAGGCTTCAGCCAGCGCGGCCTCGGCAGGGCGGATCAGTGCGCAGGAAGCATCGCGCGGGGCGGATGAGCTGGCCGGCGCGGCGGGGGAAATTGCGCAACAAATGTCGCGCGCCGGGGAAGCCACGCGCGGCGTGATGCAGCGCACCGATGAAGCGCGGCGGATTTTCACGGAACTCACCAGCAGCGTGGATGAAATCGGACAGGTGTCGCGGCTGATTGCGGAAATCGCCGGGCAGACGAACCTATTGGCGCTGAATGCCACCATTGAAGCGGCGCGTGCAGGCGCGGCGGGCAAGGGTTTCACCGTGGTGGCCGGTGAGGTGAAGAACCTCGCCAAACGCACATCGCAAAGCACCGAGGAAATCGCCGGGCGCATCGGCGCCATGCAGGCCGCGGCTGGGCGGGCGCTCGCCGCCATGGATGGCATTGGTTCTGCCGTGACTGAGCTTGATGCGGTGGCAACCTCGGTCGCGGCGGCGGTTGAAGAACAATCCGCAACCACAGCCGAAATCTCCCGCGCCATCATGGGCGCTGCGGAGAATGCCGCCGATGTGGCGAATAGGATGGAGGCGCTGACACAGGATTCCGGCAATACCGGTGAGGCCGCCTGGACCCTGCAATCTGGCGCGGATGAGCTGGCTGATGCCATCGCCGCCTTCCGACAGAATTTGAATGAGGCGCTGCGCGGGCGCCTGCCTGCTGCCAATCGGCGGGGTGAGGCGCGGCTTAGCTTGGGTGTGCCGGCGCGGTTGAATGCGACCGAGGGCGTGCTTTTGGATATTTCACGCGGTGGCGCGCTGTTCCTGGGCGGGACAGCGGATTTCACCGAAGGTGAGCTGCGCGTGGATGCCTTGGGCCCGGCGCTTGGGGTGCGGCTTGTCTCCCGCGCTGA
>JBIIIE010000413.1:0-2650 GCA_044235135.1 Roseomonas sp.
TTCCGCCAGCTCATCGAAATTCGACCGCATCAGCCCGCCGCGGACAAGCTGCGTCGCAGGGCGAAGGGGGCGGGAGGGAGCATTTTTCTTCGGCATGGGCTGACACCTGATGAAACGCGTGGCGTCCGGCCCCCTGCGGGGTGGGGGCATTTCGCCCCACGGCCCTTTAGCGCGTTTGTTTTCGGGGGTGTCGCCACCCACGCCCTTTCGGAACCTCGCCGCAAGCAGACCGGACAAATCGCGAGGATCGGTTTTGCAACCAATAATTGACCCTTAGAGCGTGATGCGCCCGCAGGTCAAGAATGCCGTATGGCTTGCATCAGGCGCCTGCCCATGGGTTCATCCCGCCCGGAGGATAGCGCCATGGCCAATACTCGTGTGACCCTGATTGTCGGCGCCAGCGGCGCCGCCGCCAGCCGCGTGCTGGAAGCAACGCAGCAGGACCCTGCCTTCACGCCGATTGGCCTGACCCGGCGCGACCCCGGCATGGGCATCCCCTGGATCACCGCCGATCTTTGGGATGGGCCGGGGCTGGCCCGCGCCATCGCGGCACGGCCTGACATTACCCATATTGTCTATGCGTCCCGCGCGCCGCATGGCGAAACAGGGGTTGAAGATGTTCCCGGCAATGTCACCATGCTGCGCAATCTGCTGGATGCCGCCGAAGCCTCGCTGCCGCGCTTCACCCATCTGCACATGATCCATGGCGGCAAGTGGTATGGGCTGCATATCGGCCCCTTCCGCACGCCGGCGCGGGAGGATGATCCGCGCCATCTGCCGCCTAATTTCTATTACGACCAGCAGGATATGGTAGCCGAACGCCAGCGCGGCAAAGCCTGGTCCTGGTCCGCCAGCCGGCCCAATTTCGTGCTGGATGTGGCGCCGGGGCGCGCGCGAAATATGGTCTCAACCCTTGGCGCCTATGCCGCGATTTGCCGAGAACTCGGCGTGCCGTTTGATTTCCCCGGCAAGCCCGGCGCCTTCACGGCGCTGCATGAGGTTTCGGACGCCAAGCTGCTGGCCGAGGCGATTTTATGGATGCTCGGCGAACCCCGCGCGGCCAATCGTGCCTTTAATGTCACGAATGGCGATGCCTTTCGCTGGTGCGATATGTGGCCCCATTTGGCCGCGCTTTTCGGCGTGGCGCCGGGTGGCGTGCGCACCATGTCCATGGCGCGCTGGATGGCCGATAAGGCCCCGGTCTGGGAGAAAATCCGCGCCCGCCACGGGCTGATCCTACCCATTGAGCAAGTTGCCAGTTGGGAATTCGCCGATTTCGCGCTGAACATGGATTACGATGTGCTGGCTTCCATGACCGCGGCGCGCGAGGCGGGTTTTACCGGTTTCAGGGATAGCTGGGCCATGTTTGCCGAACAGATCGAAGGCTATCGCGCCGCCCGCGTGCTGCCGCCGCGTTGAAAATAATCAGGGTCACGGCCCCGCCCTGCCTTGACCCTGCCACACCCCCCTGCAATACGCCCCCCGCCCAGGATGTTCCAGGGCAGAGCATCGTCGGGCTGAACCGGCGAATCCCGCGACAAGAGGCCGAACCACGCCATGCGCGATACGGGCGAATATCTTTTCACCTCGGAATCCGTTTCCGAAGGCCATCCCGATAAGGTGGCGGACCGCATTTCAGATACGGTGCTGGATGCCTTCCTGACCGCTGACCCCTATGCCCGCGTCGCTTGCGAAACGCTGGTCACCACGAACCGCGTGGTGCTGGCGGGCGAAGTGCGCGGACCCGCGGAAATCACGCCGGAATATCTGATCCATCTGGCGCGACTCGCGATCCATGACATCGGCTATGAACAGGAAGGCTTTCATTGGCAGCATGCCGATATCGCCTGCCATTTGCATGCCCAATCCGCGCATATCGCGCAGGGTGTGGACGCCGCCGGCAATAAGGATGAAGGCGCGGGCGACCAGGGCATCATGTTCGGCTATGCCTGCCGCGAAACCCCGGAATTGATGCCGGCGCCGCTGTACTATGCGCATGAAATCCTGCGCCATATCAGCACGCTGCGCCGCGGCAAGGATAACGCCGTGGCGGGGCTGCTGCCGGATGCGAAAAGCCAAGTGACGCTACGCTATGTGGATGGAAAGCCGGTGGGCGCGACCTCGGTCGTTGTCTCCACCCAGCATGAAGAAGGGCTGGAACAGGCAGACATCAAGCGCATGCTGCGCCCGATTGTGGAATCCGTGCTTCCCAAGGGCTGGATGTGCCCGGATAGCGAATTCTACGTGAACCCGACCGGCACCTTCATCATTGGTGGACCGGATGGCGATTGCGGCCTGACTGGGCGCAAGATCATCGTGGATACCTATGGCGGGGCCGCGCCGCATGGCGGTGGCGCTTTCTCCGGCAAGGACCCGACCAAGGTGGACCGTTCGGCGGCCTATGCCGCGCGTTATGTGGCGAAGAATGTCGTGGCTTCCGGCCTTGCGGATAAATGCACCATTCAGGTCAGCTATGCGATCGGTGTTTCCAAGCCGTTGTCGGTCTATTTCGACCTGCATGGCACCGGCAAGGATGTGGATGAGGCGAAGTTGGCGAAGGTGATTGACGGCATGGTCAATCTCTCCCCGCGCGGCATTCGTGAGCATCTGAAGCTGAACCGCCCGATCTATGTGCCGACCAGCGCCTATG
>JBIIIE010000086.1:0-9522 GCA_044235135.1 Roseomonas sp.
TCAATGTGGAAAAGGAACCGAATGAGGCCTTCCGCTTCGGCTGGATTGTTGAATTCGATCCGCATGATCCGCAAAGCGTGCCGGTGAAGCGCACCGCGCTTGGCCGCTTCAAGCATGAAGGCTGCCACCATGCGGTGAATGCCGATGGGCGCGTGGTGATCTATATGGGCGATGATGAGCGCTTCGATTTCGTCTATCGCTTCGTCACCGCGCGGTCCTGGAATCCCAATGATCGCGCCGCCAATCGGAACCTATTGGATGATGGCGTGCTCTCCGTCGCCAAATTCCATGATGATGGCAAGGTGGAATGGCTTGATCTGGTGCAGGGCCAAGGGCCACTCACGCCGGCCAATGGCTTCCACACCCAGGCCGATGTCATGATCCACACGCGCCAGGCCGCGAGCCTGCTGGGCGCGACGCCCATGGATCGGCCTGAAGATGTGGAACCCAACCCCGCCACAGGCCGCGTTTATGTGCTGCTGACAAACAACAGCAATCGCCGTGCGGAACAGGTCAATGCCGCCAATCCGCGCGCCAATAATCAGCATGGCCATGTGGTGGAAATAATCCCGCCGGGCGCTGGCACGCCGCGTGTGGATCACGCCGCGCGCGAAATGCGCTGGGGCCTGTTCCTGATGGCGGGCGCACCGGGCATTGATCCCGGCACGCGCTATCATCGCGCCACATCGGATCGCGGCTGGCTTTCCTGCCCGGATAATTGCGCCTTTGACAGCAAGGGCCGCATCTGGATTGCCACCGATGGCGCACCTTCTGCCGCGGGTGTCGCGGATGGGCTTTATGGGGCGGATACCTCCGGCCATGGCCGTGCGCTCACGCGGCTTTTCTATCAGGCGCCGACCGGGGCGGAAGTCTGCGGCCCTCTTTTCACGCCGGACAGCAAGACCGTTTTCCTGGCGATCCAGCATCCGGGTGAGGATTCCGGTTCCACCTTTGAACGCCCCTCCACCCGCTGGCCGGATTTCGCCGAAGGCGTGCCACCGCGTCCCGCCGTGATTGCCATTGTGAAGAAGGATGGCGGGGAGATTGGTGGCTAATTTGTGATCTGCCGGCTTGGGACCAGGCTATTTCCCATCCGGCAGGTGGATTTCGCCCTTGGCATACAATACGGCATCGCCCGCCATGCGGACGCGATCGCCGCGCCATTCACACCAAAGCGTGCCGCCACGCGCACTCGCCTGGCGGCACACCAGGGATTTGCGCCCCAGGCGCGCTGCCCAGAAGGGCACCAATTGCACATGCGCAGTGCCGGTCACGGGGTCTTCCGGCACGCCAACCTTCACCGCGAAAAAGCGTGAGGTGATATCCACCCCATCCCCGCCTGCGGCTGTCACAATCACGCGTTCAGCACCCGGAAGTGCGGCCAGCATCGCGTGATCAGGTGCAAGGGCCGCCACCTGTTCGGGACTTTCCATCACGCAAATCCAATCACGCGCGCGATGCACTTCACGCGGCGTCGCGCCAAGCGCTGCGGCAAGCCCTGCGGGCGGTGTGGCGGGTTCGGAAAGCCTCGCCGGGAAATCAAGAATGAAGCGCGGCCCATCCGCTTCCACCACCAAGGGGCCGGAGAGAGTGTGAAAGGTGAAGGGCGGCGTCTGCTTCAATTCGCGCGCCAGCACAAAAGCGGTCGCGAGTGTCGCATGGCCGCATAGCTCCACTTCGGCCTTGGGCGTGAACCAACGAAGCCGCCAAGCAGCGCCTTCGCGCATCACAAAGGCGGTTTCGGAAAGATTATGCTCCGCCGCCATGGCCTGCATCACAGCATCCGGCAGCGCCGCTTCAAGCGGCACGACGGCGGCAGGATTGCCGGCGAAGGGGCGGGTGGTGAAAGCATCAATCAGGAAAAACGGGAGCTTCATGAGGTTGGCTGATAGAAGCTCAGCACCCACGCGGCAAATACAAGCTGAAGCAAAGCGGGCCTCATCACGCCAAGCCCAATCGCTTGGCAGCCGGAAAATGCGATCACGGGACACCTTACAGCGCATCCCGCGAACCAAGGTGCACCGGGCGGCTCGGGTAAGCCTTCGCCTTGGGCGGAATGGCGAAAGCATCTTTCTGGCCTGGCAGCCAAGTCGCCGCGCGGCTTTTTGATTAACTTTTCTCCACCTTCGGCCTTGCACTCCACCCGACCAGAGACGACCTAAGCCGCATGATCAATGCTCAATCCCTCCTCGACCGTTTTCTCGGCCAGGGCCTGAATACCCAGGCGCCTCCAGGCCAGCCCGGACAGGGCACACCGGCGGGCAGCCCGCCGACCGGCCAGATGGATCTTGGCGCTGCGGCGCGCCAGGCGCTCAGCGGTGCCGGCGGCTTGGGCGGGCTTGCCGCTTCCGGTGTTGCGGGCGGGTTGCTTGGGTTGCTCGTCGGGGGCTCGAAGAAGAAAAAGGGCGGGCTTGGCAGCCTGATGACCCATGGCGGTGCAGCCATGATTGGCGCTCTCGCAAGTCAGGCTTTTCAGGCCTGGCAGAAAGGGCAGGCGCCGACGCAGACCCCGGTTGCGCAACCGCAACAAGCCGTGCGGGTAGATCAGCGCTTTCTGCCGGCGGCGGCGCCCGCGGCTGATGGCCGGCCCTTTGAACTCGCTTTGGTGCGCGCCATGATCAGCGCGGCAAAGTCGGATGGCCATATTGATGCCGAGGAGCAGGACCGTATTTTCGCCCGCGTCGGAGAGGCTGGGCTTGACCCGGAAAGCAAGACCTTTGTGGTTGATGCTTTGACCACCCCGGTGAGCGTTTCGGAAATCGCTGCCCTGGCGACCACGCCTGAGCAAGCGGCCGAGATCTATCTGGTTTCGCGGCTTGCGATTAACCCTGACCGCCCAGCCGAGCGCGCTTACCTTGAAGCCCTGGCGCATCGCCTGAATCTGGCAGATGAATTGGTGGCGCATTTGGACCGGCAGATAGAGGCAGGGTGATATTTTCCTGCCTCTGCTGGTCGGGGCAGGAAGTCACGCATCAAGAACAACACGTGTCGTGATGCAGCGACCACATGATCCGGCATGCCAAGCGCACCCAAGATAACGCGGCGCATGACGCCAATGCCGGGAATGTCAGGGATTGATTTCGCGGTTCTCACGGTTGCGCCGAAGGCGTCCCGCCGTGATTTTCATCATGCGGGCGGATGGTGGAGAGATTGGTGGTCAGAGCAGACACTGTTTATGGGGTATCATTTGAACGGCTGAAGATGGCCGAAAAAACAATATGGCGCAGGTTGCCTGAACCCCTGTGAACGCGATCCAATCTTTAGCCTAAATCATCCTGCTCCCATCAGCGGCTTGCGGGAGGCGCAGAATTCCTCGACCGCCGCGATATAGCGCGCCAATTCCGCCTCACCCACCGGCAGGCTGAGCGCCACCATGCCGCGCCGCGCGATGTAAATGCCGGCCTTCATCATATCCAGGAAAAATAGCTCGCGCAGCCCTTCCTCCTGCGCGCTGGCCGTATAGGGGCGCAGGATCGGCCCCAGGCGGAAATGCGGCTGCACCATGCTGCCAATGCCGGTGAATTGCATGGCAACCCCATGCTTGGCGCAAATGGCATTCAGCGCATCGCGCAGCCCATCGCCGCGCTTGCGCAAAGCCTCGGCTTCGCTGTCATCGAAAATCTCGCCCATCGCCAAAGCGCCTGCCGACATGGACAGCACATTGTTGTTGAAGGTGCCGGCATGGGTCAGCGCGCCGGGTTTGTGCGAATCAAAAACCGACATGACATCCGCCCGCCCGCCAAAGGCGCCGAAGGACATGCCACCCGCGATATATTTGCCGAGCGAGACAAGATCGGGCGTGATGCCATGCAGCTTTTGCAGGCCGCCTGCCGTGTGGCGGCTGGTCATCACCTCATCGAAAATCAGCATCGCACCCACTTCGCGGGTTGCGTCCCGCAGCCCGGCCAGAAACTCGTGCGTGGCGGGAATGCAGCCGCCGCTGCCCATCATGGGTTCCAGCAAAACAGCGGCCAGATCAGCGGCGTGCTCACGGATCAGCGCCTGCGTGCCGGGCAGGTCGTTATATTCGGCAAGGGTCACCGAAAACGGCGCATTCACCACGCTGCCGCCGGTGACGAAGCTCATCACCCCGCCATGATAGCCGCCACGGAAGGCGATGATCTTGCTGCGCCCGGTATGGGCGCGCGCAGCGGCGATCGCCATGAGGTTCGCTTCCGTGCCGCTATTGGTGAAGCGCACCAATTCCAAGGCCGGAAAACGCGCGCATAAAATGGCGGCGAGCTTCGCCTCATTCTCACCCACCGCAGCCAGGCTGATACCGTTCTGGATTACCTGAAACAGCAGCGCCTGAATGCGCGGATCGGAATGGCCGAAAAGCCCGGCGGTATATTCGCCGCAGAGGTCGAGGTATTTGTTGCCGTCAATATCTTCCAGATAGCAGCCCTGGCCGCTTTTCATCGCGGTCGGGAAGGGCGTGTAGAATAGGGTCGTGCGCGTATTGCCGCCCGGCATCACTTGGCGGGCTTTCTCATGCGCAGAAGCGCTATTGGGGCGGGCGCGGGAATAATTCTCCCGCGCTTCGGCAAGGGCCGCTTCCAGATCGGAATTGCGCGGCGCGGCGGATGCATCAAGCGGTGGTGTCATGCGCTTTCTCCCTCAAGGCTTCAGAAGGGTTGGCTGGCAACCCCCGGCTTTCCGGAAGTTCATCACGAAATGCGTTGGGATGCATCCCCTTTATCCGAAGGGGCGTGTTTTGCGCCCTCGGCTTCTGGGTGGCATAAGCACGCCGTGCGGATTCTCTATCACCTCCCCCTCTCGCCCTATTCACGCAAGGTGCGGCTCGCGCTCGCGGAAAAGCGCATTCCCTTTGATTTGCGCATCGAAAGGGTCTGGGAAAGACGTGCGGAGTTTCTGGCCATCAACCCCGCCTGCACGGTGCCCGTGCTGCAGGAAGAAAACGGCTTTTGCATCATCGATTCCTACGCCATTTGCGAATATCTGGATGAAGCCTATCCGGATATGCCATTGCTTGGGCGTTCACTCGGCGAAAGGGCGGAAATCCGGCGGCTGGTGGCCTGGTTCGATGGGAAATTCCATGCCGAGGTCGGGCGCAACCTGCTGTTTGAAAAGCAGATGAAGCAGTTGATGGGCCGCGGCAATCCGGATGCGGGGGCCATTCGCGCGGGCTATGCCAATTTGCGCCCGCATTTGGATTATCTGGGCTGGCTTGCGGAAACCCGGCCCTGGCTTGGCGGGAATGCGCTGTCACTCGCGGATTTGGCGGCGGCGGCGCATCTTTCGGCGCTGGATTACCTGGGCGATGTGGATTGGGCTTTGAATGACGCAGCCAAGGATTGGTATGCGCGGGTGAAGTCCCGGCCATCCTTCCGGCCCCTGCTACAGGACCGGATCAGCGGCCTGATCCCGCCCGAGCACTACGCGGATCTGGATTTTTGACGCTTTTCGCTTGAGCATAAGACACAGCTAATTTATCTGCTTACTGTCTTGTTCAGGAGCTCCGCCATGAATGCCCAGTCCATTTCCGCCCGTGAAGCCGCCGGCCTGATCGCTTCAGGCGATGCGGTGCTGGTGGATATTCGCGAAGCCGATGAACGGGCGCGCGCCCATGTGCCTGGGTCTGCCCATGCGCCGGTGTCTCGGCTGGGGAGTGCGGCGCTTGGGGTGGCGCCGGGGTCCACGGTGATTTTCCATTGCCAATCGGGCAGCCGCACGGCGCAGAATGCGGGCGCGCTCGCTGCTGCCGCACCTGGCTGCCGTGTGCTGCTGGTGGAAGGCGGGATTGGGGCGCTGAGAGCCGCGGGGATGCAGGTGGCGGAAGACAAGCGCGCCCCCATGCCCATCATGCGCCAGGTGCAGATCACCGCAGGTAGCCTGGTGCTGCTGGGCGCCGTGCTGGGTGCCTTGATTGACCCGCGCTTTCACGCGCTTTCCGCCTTTGTTGGCGCGGGTCTGGTGTTTGCCGGCATCATGGGGCTTTGCCCCATGGCCAATGTGCTGGCGCTGATGCCGTGGAACCGGCGCGCTGCTTAGGTTAATCCACCCTGGCGCCAGAAGCGCGGATCAGCGGCGCGAAGGCGGCTTCATTATCGGCACGGAATTTCACGAATTCCTCTGGCGTGGTGTACCAGGTGGTGGCGCCGTTTTCGAAAAAGCGCCGCTTGATATCATCGGTTTCCAGCGATTGCTTGGTGAGTTCATTGATGCGCCGGATCAGCGCCGGCGATATCCCGGCCGGCGCACATACCCCACCCCAGGAATTGATTTCAAACCCCGGCAGGAATTCGGCCATGGTCGGGATCTCGGGCGCTTGCGGGCTGCGTTGCGCGCCTGTCACCGCCAGCGCACGCACCTTGCCATCACGCGCCAATGCAAGCGCCTGCGGGATATTGTCGAAAATCATGTGAACGCGCCCGCCGGCCAGATCAATATGCGCCGGTGCCGCGCCGCGATAGGGCACATGCAGCATATCCACGCCGGCCAAGAATTTGAACATCTCACCAGAAAGATGAACCGTGGTGCCGGAACCGGATGAAGCGAAAGCAAATTTGCCGGGATTGGCCTTCAGCAGCGCGATCAGTTCGGGAACGGTCCGCGCCGGAACATCATTGTTGACAACAAGCATATTCGGTAATTGCCAGAGCCCCGAAATCAACGCGATATCGCGCGCGGGGTTGTAATTCAGCCTGCTGTAAAGTGTCGGCGAAATCGCCAAGGCGGCCACGGAAGCAAGGCCAATGGTATTGCCATCAGGGGTGGAGCGCGCAATCGCTTCCGTCCCCACATTGCCGCCGGAACCGGAACGGTTTTCGACAACGAATTGCTGGCCGGTCATCTCACTCATCTTGATGCACCAGATGCGGGACAGGATATCCGTCCCCCCACCTGGCGGGAAAAGCCCGATGAAGCGAACGGGGCCTGTTGGCCAATTGCCCTGCGCGCTGACAATGCCGGGCGCGGCGAGCAAGCCGGCGCCAAGGCCCAAGGTGGTGCGGCGTGTGATGGTGTTTTTCATGGTGAGCCTCCCTAGTTGGATCACGCCCTTTGGCGCGGATCATACAGCCATGGCAAGATTTTGTGGTGAGAGAGTCAAGAGACAAATGAATAGCCTCTTTTAAAAACTACCGTGCAGCGCGCCGGCGCCAAGCCATAAATGCACCCTGCAAGCCCAATAGCCCCAATAAGCATAAAATGGGAACAATCGGTATAAGATAACGTTGTTCCAGGTGGACCGGCAGATAAACTGAAACGAACGCGCCGCTGGCAAGCCAAGCACCAAAGACTGCCGCCCGTCGCTTGTCTTCGCCGGCAAGTAGAAAAGGCGAAACGATCGCCCCCAAGGTTACTGCTAGGCCTATTGCTCGGCTTATCCAGAGAGCAAGCAGGATAGGCAGGGCGAAGACCGAACCTTCCATAGTGCGGCGCCAAAGCACCTCAGGTCGTCCGAACCAGGGTCGTGGTTCGCCGCTTTGCCGATAGATATCGGCAACAGTATCGACCGGCATAAAAGTTATCCACAACATCTTCGTCGGCAACCGTACGGCGGATGCCCTAAGCATCTCGACGGGGTGTTGCCGCCAGGCGCGCGCGTAGTTGGACGAGGCAGCCGCGGCTATTTCTGGTGCTGTCATGCCTGCTTCGAAAAGACGAATATTCAGACGTTGGATACTGAAATAGTCATGACCAATAATCACTTCCCGCGCAGTACGCTCGAAAAGCGAATCACCTTCAAAGACTGGGATACCGCGTGACACTAAAGGCAGTAAGGCCTGAACCATGACAACTTGTTTTGAAGTGGAAAGTACTGCATGGCCTGACCTACGATAGTGATCCGCCATGATAAGAGCAGAAGCCAAAATCGGGGGCAAAATTACGGCAGCCAGACCGGGCAACCGACGCCCTTTAGAGGTTGCGATGAAGATCGCGGGCAGCAGCCCCACCAAAAGATAAAGCGTCGCCTCTCTAATGCTAGCAGCTAGGGCCAGAAGGACGCCAGCGACAATCAGTTTACGCCCTCGTCCCAAATCAGGCGTCAGCCCTGCATGAAAAATTAGGAGCATGGCAGCGCCAAAAAGCGCGCCAAAAAGCGAATCGGTCATAATCGAGGATTGGAAAACCGCCACTGATCCGACTGCCGGCATCAACGCGGCTGCGAAGGCCAGCGGTGGTTTGAGACCAAGCACCAAACCGACCCGATACGCATAAGCCGCAAGCATGGCTTGAGACAGGGTTTGCAAACCAAACAGCAGAAAGGACCAGTGGGATGGTGAAAGGAATTGGGTTGCAGAGATCACCGCTGGATAGCCAATTGTGCGGTAAAGTGGAAAAGGTGCGAAGCTGGATTCAAGCAGCGCCTGACCGTTTGGCAAGGGGCCTTCTCGCAGCATTTGCGCATAAGACAAATAAGCGCCGCTGTCAGGTGTTTGAAAAACACCGATAATGGAGGCAACCATCAAGGCGGGAACCGCCGCAACCAACCCGACGAGCGAAGCGGCAAGACGACTACTTCCAAAGCCGTGAGACATAGGGCCGCCTTCTCCTATCAATCCTCGTGGGATGACTACATCAATAAACAAATCATTACAAAGCTGCACAATACCCTGGCGGTAAGCATGAAAAAGAAAGGCCCGAAAACCGTAAGGTTTCCGGGCCAAGTCAACAGGGAGGCTTCACGTCTGGGAGACGAGGGATCAACTGACCCCTTCCGAACAACGTCGGATGCCCATTCTATAGCCGTTCTCGCTTTGGTTGTGGTTCCCGTTCTCGACTACACGGCCATGCGTCAGGCGCATAGCTGAAGCTTCTGCTGTAACATTCGGTCACATCGCGCCGGTCAGTTCCGCCACCAGGAAGTCCCGAAAAACCGCTACACGCTTGGAATGCCTCATTTCTTCCGGATAGACGAAATAGGCTTCAATCTTCGGCCCCTTCACCCCAGGCAGCACCTGGACGAATTCATCCAGCTCCGCCCCGATGTAATCCGGCAGCGCCGCCAGCCCCAAACCACTGCGGACCGCCTGCACCATGCCGGGCATGGAATTGAGTTCCACCGCCGCGCGCCTGGCCGTGCCGGGGCGCCGGCCGACCTCGGCCAGCCAATTGATGTTGTCAATCGGCGGTTGGTAATCGCCATAGATGATCAGCCGATGCGCATCCAAATCCTCAGGCCGCTGCGGGATGCCGATGGTCTTCAGATAGGAAGCGGCACCGCAAATCCGCCAGCCGAAGCTGGCGATATGGCGCTGGATCAATTCCGGCTGCCGCGGCGCATGCATGCGAATGGCCACATCCGCTTCCCGCATCGCGATATCCAAATCGGAATCATCCAGCAGCAGCGTGACACTGATTTCCGGATGTATATCCAGCAATTTCTTCAAGCGTGGCGCCAACCAGGTACTGCCAAAGCCGATGGTGGAGGTGACTTTCAGCCGCCCCGCCGGGCGCTCTCGGCTTTCGGTCAGCATGGTTTCCGTCATCGCGAGTTTTGCGAAAACCTCGCGCACCGTGCGGTTCAGGGTTTCGCCCTGTTCGGTCAGGATCAGG
>JBIIIE010000414.1:0-2645 GCA_044235135.1 Roseomonas sp.
GGCGCGCGCCGCGCTGCTTGGCGCGGTGCTGAGCCTGCCGGTTTATGCCGCCGTGCTGGAAGGCGTCATTCCGCGCCTGCAATCCGTTTGGGTGTCCCCGCGTTTGGCGGCGGAGGTGCGCGCCATTGCACCCGGCTTGCGCGACCGGGATTTCGGCGTGGTCGGCTATCATGAACCTTCGCTGCAATTCGCGCTTGGTGGTGGCATTGCGCTTTTGCGCGATGGTCCGGCGGCAGCCGAGTTCCTGGCAGAAAAGCCCGGGCGCGTGGTGGCGGTTTCGCATCGCCAGGAAGCCGCGTTTCGCGCAGCGGCAGCAGAACGCGGCATCACACCGCGCGATGTTGGTTCTGTCACGGGGCTCAATTACGTGCGCGGGCGCTGGCTCACGCTGCTGATCTTTAAGGTGGATTGAATGTTCGAATGGGTGGCGCGCCAGGTCGCGGAAACCGGGCTGCTTGGCGTATTCGTGCTGATGGTGGCGGAAAACATCTTCCCGCCAATCCCATCCGAAATCATCATGGCCGCTTCGGGCTTCGCTGCTGCGCGTGGCGATATCTCACTGATCGGCACCATCATCGTCGCTGTTTTGGGCACGCTGGTGGGCAATGCCTTCTGGTATGAAATTGGCCGCTGGTTCGGGATGGAACGCATCCGCCCGCTGGTCGCGCGCTATGGCAAATGGTTCGCCTTTGAAACCGAAGATATGGATCGGCCGGTGGCACTTTGCTTCGGGCGGATGTTGCCTGGCATTCGCACCATCATTTCCATCCCCGCCGGCATGGTGCTGATCCCGCGCCCGGTCTTTTATGTCTGGACCGCGATTGGTTCATCGATCTGGCTGAGCTTCCTGGCCATCGCGGGCTATTGGCTGGAAGATCATTATGATCGGGTGCAGCATTGGGTGGAGCCGTTGGCCTGGATGGTGGTGGGCGGTTCCATCGCGGCCTATGCGCTGCATCTGGTTTATGCGTTTCGCCGCGCGCGGCGCCGGCGTGATCAGGCGTAACGGGATAGCGCTTGTTCGAGTGAAGCAAAAGCATTCGCCAAAGCGGCATTCATTGCCGCCGCCGCCTGTTCGGGGCGCGGCGCGTTGTTCGGAAGCGCAGCGCTGCCCGTGCTGATCATCTGCCCCAATACGCGGGGCGAGGTTTCGCGTTCTGAGATCAGCACGAAATTCAATTCCGCTTCCGCCTGACCCCGCGCGCGATTGGCAAGCAGCCGCGTCAATTCACCTTCCAGCACCAGATCAGGATTGGCGCGGCTGCCGGGTGCGAGTACGGCCGAGAAAAGCCGTGCGTCCATCAGCCAGCGGCGCAAAGCCTGTTCCGCCGCTTCTGCAGGTGGCGCGATCCATTCGGCGTAGAAATCAATCTCTTCCGTGCCATCTGGGCGAATGCCGCGTAGCCCCCGCACATCAAGCGCGGCGGGCGCGCGCAGCGTGCGCAGCAACAGCAAGCGCCGCCCCTTGCCGCGCCAGCCTTCCCCCTGCCGGCGCGGTTCCAGCGCATAGCGAGAGATTTCCTGATAAGGCCGCTCCGGCAGGACAGAGCAGGCCGGGGCAAGAAAAGGCGCGGCCATTAAAAGGGCGCGGCGATGCAGGGTCTTCATGTCAGCGGCGTTCCCGATTGGGCGGCGGCGGTGGCGCGCCGAGCAGGGTTTGCGATGGGTTGCGGCGGAGTGATTCCGTCGTATCGCGCAGATTGGCGACGGATGATCGCAAATCCCGCATCAGCGGCGACAAATCCGCCTGCAGATCGGCTGTGGTGCCGCGCGCCGTGCGCAGCGTCTGTTCAAGGGCCGTGACGGCGGCGGGGATACGCACCAGGGCTTCGCGGATTTCGCGGCTGGCCAGCAATTCCTGCGCGCTGCGCCCGGCATCACCCATATTGGCGATGGCGCCGCGCAATTCATTTGCCGTCTCCTCAAGCCGCACCTTGCGGATCTCGGCGCGGAGTTCGGCCACGGTTTCACCCGCTTCGCGCAGCACGGTCGCCACTTCCCCATCACTGACTTGCCGGCGCAAATCACCCATCAGCCCTGCGGCGTTATTGACCAGGGCTTCGATATCAAGCGCTTCCAGGCGGCGCAGAATTTGCTCTGCCGCGCTGGTGACCTGCGTGATGGTGGAAGGCACGGCGGGCACGTAATCATAGCGCGGCTTCCACGGGACCTGGATAACCGGGTAGCGCGTGGGGTCCAGGATATCAATTTCCAGATAGGTGACGCCGGTTATGCCCTGGGACGCGATGCGCGTACGCAAACCGCCCGCAATCATATCTTCCAATGAGGTTATGCGCGCCACACGCGTTCGTTCGACGGCAAAGCGTATCACCACCAATTGCATCGCATAGCGATTGGTGCGCGCTTCCGGCACATCATAGACCGCGGCGGCGAGCGAGATTTCCGTCACCCGCCCGATTTGCACACCGCGAAAACGCACCGCCGCCCCGACATCAAGACCAACGATGGATTCGCCCACATAGGTCTCAAAATAATCCGATTTGGTGCCGAATTGCCCTGCGGTGAGATACAAAACAAAGCCAACCGCCAGAGCAATAGCCGCAAGCGCCAGCATGCCGACGCGCAGAAACAGTGTATTGGGCGGTTTCGCCATGTCAGGCAGCCTCTCGCCGGAAGAAGGATCG
>JBIIIE010000415.1:0-2644 GCA_044235135.1 Roseomonas sp.
GTCAGCATCTTATACCAGCCATTATCGCGCAGCATGCGCTTGCCATAGGGCGGATAGGGCGGCACCACCTTTTCCAGCAAATCCGTGCGATTGCCGATCTGCGTCTTGATATAGCCGATGATGTCTTCGCGCAGCTTCTGATTGGTGGCATTGAGTGATTGCGCCGGCTGATCCCAATTCGGATCCTTATGCAGCGAGGCATGCATGCCATCGGCTGACGCCCATAAAAGCTGGAAGCGATACCATTTGGCATAGAAGGGAATGTGCTTCAGCGCGGCCTTCTTCGCTTCCGTCACCACCGCATGGTAATTGGCGTTATAGACTGCCCAATGCGCCTGGCGCTGGAAAATCGTGAAATGGCCAAGCTTGGGCGCGATGCTAGGCCCGGTTTGCATACCTGATGCGCCGGTGCCGATCATGGCAACACGCTTGCCTTCCAACGCCACGCCATGATCCCAACGCGCGGTATGAAATAGCGGGCCAGCGAAATCCGCCACACCAGGAATGGGCGGGATCACCGGGCGGCTGATGGTGCCAACTGCCCCCACCAGCACTTCAAATTCATGGGTTGTTTCCTGGCCTTCGGCATTGCGTGTTGTGACGCGCCACAGCGCGGCTTCTTCATCGTAGCGCGCTTCGGTAACCGTAGTTTCCAAGTGCAGATGGGGCCGCAGGCCGTATTTGTCGGCAATGCCTTCCAGATAGCGCCAAAGCTGATCGCGCTTGGAAAAATGCTCGGGCCAATCATGATTGGGTTCAAAGGACAGGGAATAGAAGTGATTGGGCGTATCCACGCCGCACCCCGGATAATCGTTTTCATACCAGGTGCCGCCGACCGCATTGTTCTTTTCGAAAATCGTGAAGGGCAGCCCGGCTTCCTGCAGTTTGATCGCCATCAGCAAGCCTGAAACACCCGCGCCGATAATGCCGGTGCGCAAGGCCGCACGACGTTCCGGCGGCACCTCGCGGCGCCACTGCACGGTTTTCGGGTCCGGCGCATCCACCATGGTTTCTTCGCGGATCAGCGGCATGTATTCTTCCGGCACTTCCGCACCCACGCCAACAGACAGCATGCGCCGCAGCAAATGCGCCGGCGGTTCGGCGGGTAGCGCGCGGCCCGTTTGCGCGTAATCCAGCAGCACATCGCGCAGGCGCGCGCGCAAGGCGGCGCGTAGCGCATCAGGTGCGGCTTCGTGGAAATTCCACGGCCCCTTGATATGCGGTGCCAGGCGATCAAGCCATTCCGCTTCGCCGGTCAGATGCACCAGCACCATGAGCAAGGGCGCGATATCGCCGCCGGCCAGCGCCTCATCCAGTAAGGCGGGGTTGTTCAGGAAGGTTTTCGGGTCAGGGATCATGGCCGTTAGATGATCACGCCCGCCCCCCAAATGCAAAAGGGCCTCGTGCAGAACACGAGGCCCCTTCCCTTTCCGATCCCGCTTGGATCAGACGGAGTAATACATCTCAAACTCAACCGGGTGCGGGGTGTGTTCGAACTTATACACTTCCGTCCACTTGAGTTCGATATAGCTTTCGATCTGATCCTTGGAGAAGACATCGCCGGCGAGCAGGAAGTCGTGATCGGCTTCCAGCGCCTGCAGCGCTTCACGCAAGGAACCGCACACCGTCGGGATGCCCTTCAGTTCTTCCGGCGGCAGGTCATAAAGATCCTTATCCATCGGGTCACCCGGATGGATCTTGTTCTTGATGCCATCAATGCCGGCCATCAGCATGGCGGAGAAAGCAAGATACGGGTTCGCACCCGGATCCGGGAAGCGCACTTCAACGCGCTTCGCCTTCGGGCTGGTCGCGTAAGGAATACGGCAGGAAGCGGAACGGTTGCGCGCGGAATAGGCGAGCAGCACAGGCGCTTCAAAGCCCGGGATCAACCGCTTGTAGGAATTGGTCAGCGGGTTGGTGAAGGCATTCAGCGCCTTGGCGTGCTTGATGATGCCGCCAATGTAGTAAAGCGCGGTCTCCGACAGATCGGCATAGCCATTGCCAGCGAACACCGGCTTGCCGGCCTTCCAGATGGATTGGTGCACATGCATGCCCGAACCATTATCGCCATAGATCGGCTTCGGCATGAAGGTCGCGGTCTTGCCATAGCTATGGGCGACATTGTGCACGCAGTACTTGTAGATCTGCATGAAATCAGCCTGCTGCACCAGCGGGCCGAACTTCGTGCCGAGCTCATGCTGGGACTGCGCCACTTCATGGTGATGCTTTTCGATCGGCAGGCCCATCTCACCCATGGTGGAGAGCATTTCGGCGCGCAGATCCTGTTCGCTATCCACCGGCGGCACCGGGAAATAGCCACCCTTCACCACCGGGCGATGGCCCATATTCCCTTCCGGGAAATCCTTCATATTGGCGCCAGGGCCTTCAACGCTATCCAGCGAGAAATGGCCGAAATTTCCGCCCGTGCCGAACTTCACATTGTCGAACACGAAGAATTCCGCTTCCGGACCAAAGAAGGCAGTATCGCCAATCCCGGTTGATTTCAGGAATTCTTCCGCCTTCTTCGCGGTGGAGCGCGGGTCGCGGTTGTAGCGCTGACCGGTGGAGGGCTCATAAATGTCGCAGAACAGGATCATCTGCGGCTTGGCCGAGAAGGGATCCATCACCGCGGTCGTCGCATCCG
>JBIIIE010000087.1:0-9502 GCA_044235135.1 Roseomonas sp.
GTGGGGACGGATGATCATTTGCAATTGGTGTTGTTGCAGGCGGCGACCGGGACGCGCCTTGTCCATGTGGTGTTTCAGGGGGATCCGCAACTCCGTACCGCCGTGCTTGGCAAGCAGGTGGACAGCATGGGGCTGAACCTTGGCCCCGTCACGGCGAATACCGAAAAGCTGCGGGTCTTGTCACAAGGCGGCGCCACGCGCAGCCGTTTCCGCCAGGATGTGCCGACCCTGATCGAATTGGGTTTTCCGGTGCAAATGGCCTCTGAACGCGGCCTGGTCATGCCGGCGGCCACGCCAGCCGCCATTGTGCAGCGTCTGCGCGAAGCCACTGCCGATATCGCGCGCGATCCGGAATTCGTGAAAATCCTGGAAGGGCGCTTCACCGAACCTGCTTATGAACCCGGCGATGCCTGGTTTGAACGGCTGCGCCGGCAGGAAGCGGAGTATCGCAAGCTTTGGCAGGTGACGCCCTGGTCACAGCGGTAAGGCAGCAGCGCATCAGCAGGTGAGGGGAGGTTGAGCAGGCCCGAAAGCCGCCAAAAGGCGCGCCGAGGCCCTCCCCGCGTTCTTTTTGCGGTCAGCGCCATGGGCTTTGGGCACATCCAGCGCTCGCTGCCGTTGATCCGGAGCCTGCTGGCGGATGGTGCGGCGCTTACCATTGTATGTCACGGCGAAGCACTGCTTGCCTTGCGCGCGGAATTGGCTGAGCAGCAGGCGGTCTCCTTCGTGTCGGCCCCCGATTACCCGCCATTGCAGCGCGGATCGGGCCTTCGGCATTACTGGTATTTTCTGACGGATCTTATCGGTGTTGCGCGCCGGCTGCGTCAGGAGAATGCCCTGACTGATCGCTTGGTTGCGGAAATCGCGCCGGATATCATTATTGCCGATGGGCGCTTCGGATTTCATGCGCGGCATGTGCCTTCCTTCCTGATCTGTCATCAGATCAGGGTGATCCTGCCGCGGCTGTTGCGGCCGTTTCAATTGATTGCAGATGCGGTTCAATTTAACTTGCTGCGGCGCTTTGATAAGGTGCTGGTGCCTGATTTCGCCTCTGCCGAATCCTGTTTGGCGGGCAAGCTTTCGCATAACTGGGTCGCGCGGCTGCTGAAGCCCGCCTATGTCGGACATCTTTCCGCAGCCCGGCATAAGGTTGCTGAAAAATCCATAGATGTCCTGTTCATCACCGGCGGCTTCCTGGCCGGACCAAAGGCCGCGTGGGCGGCCTGGATTGACCGCTTCAGCCGTGACCATGCGGCGCAGGAGATCGTTTCCATCGCGGGTGGCATTGGGCAGGATTCTGGCTGGCCCGAAGGGATCACGCGTCATGATTTCGTGCTGGGTGCCGAACGCGATGATTTCATGAACCGCGCGCGCACCATCATCGCGCGGGCGGGCTATACGACCATCATGGATCTCGTGACGCTGCGTCAGGACGCAATCCTGATCCCAACCCCAGGCATGACCGAACAAGCCCATCTGGCCAAGCGCTACCCAAGGGTCGAGATTGCCGGGCAAACCGGATACGCCTTCCGATATGCGGACCTCCCGGCGGCGATCCGCGCCTGGCAGGTGGAAGACACGCTGAAGAATATTCTGGGCGAGATCGGCTGGGATCGCCATGGGACCACCTGAACCCTGTGGTGTAGGCGAAGCTTTCATCCACAAGGGCGTGGCGGGTTCCTTAATGCAATCGGCCGCAATGGTCTGATATCACGCCCTTTCCGGTTGATCCCCTGGCGCTGAAATGCCATGACAACGGGTGTGAAGCGCCTCAATGAAATCCCGTCGGGCCAGCGCCGCTTTCTGTTTCTGCAAGGCCCCATATCGCCCTTTTTCGCTGAAGTCGCAGCCGGTTTGCGCGGCCTTGGCCATCAGGTTTTTCGGGTCAATCTGAATTGGGGGGATCGGCTGTTCTGGCGTGGCCCAGGCGGCGTTGATTTCACCGGCACGCCAGAGGCATGGCGCCACTGGATCGAAACATTCCTGGATCAGCAGTCCATCAGCGATTTGGTGTTGCTTGGTGAGCAGCGATTTTATCACCGGGCAGCGATCGCCGCCGCCAAGGCGCGTGGCTTGGCAGTAACCGTCACTGAATGGGGCTACCTGCGTCCCGATTGGATCATCCTGGAACGTGAGGGGACGGGAGGAGAGAGTCTTTTCCCCAGCGATCCCGCAAAAATCCTCAGCGCGGCCGAAGGCCTTCCCACCCCTGATCTCGAACAATGTTTCCAGGACCATTTCCCGAGTCAGGCATTTTGGGACATGACCTATCATGCTGCCTTGCTGGTCCCTTTCCCGTTCCGCCATTTCAAAAGTCACGAGGTGGTCCATCCCCTGGCGACCTATGTCGGGATAGGCCGCCGTCTGCTCCTCCGCCGCATTGAGGATCAGCGTTCGGCACATATTTTGGCCGATCTGCGCGCACGGCGCAGCGCCTTCTGGGTGTTTGCGATGCAGATCGAAAACGATTTCTCTCTGCGGTCCTATTCGTCTTTTCCGGATATGGACAGCGCGCTGGAGGAAACCCTGGCTTCCATGGCGGCCCATGCACCCCTGGATGCCGAGTTGCTGATCAAGCTGCACCCGCTTGATCCCTGTGTGAAGAATTGGCCGGCCCGCATTGCGGCCATGGCGCGTAGGCTTGGCTTGGCGGGGCGTGTGCATGTTGCGCCGCGCGGCGATTTGGACGCGATGCTTCAGGCGGCCAGGGGCATGATCGCCGTGAACAGCACCGCTGCCTCTCGTGCGCTTGCGCTCGACAAGCCGGTGAAGCTTCTGGGGCAGTCCGTTTTCAATTTAGCTGGGCTCAGCTTTCAGGGGGCGCTTGATGAATTCTGGACTGAGGGGCAGGCGCCACAGCCTGTCTTGCGCGATGCGGCTTTTGCGCTTCTCTGCGCTGCCCATATGGTGCGCGGTGGTTACTTCAGCCGTGCGGGGCTTGATGCTGCCGTTCGCGCCACCGTGGAAAGGCTCCATCACGGGCTGATCAACCTGCCGCATCCGGCGCCATGATCCAAAGCTTCGTGGCGTGCCTGCCCTGATCCCGGCCGTGTCGGCGTAAGCGGCCCCATTTCCTTAATCGTTGTCGTGCAATTTTTTATGTTTGCATTAGTGTGCTGGATGCTATTATTCAACCAGAACTTGAACTTGGCCCGCGGTTTCGCGAGTCGCTCTTGAGGGGTTGGTTTTATGTCGCTTGGGGCCGGGCAGTCGGGCCATTACAAGCCCTTTGGCTTTATGGTGCTTGCGCTGCTGTTGCTGGCTGGCTGTGGCACCATGGGTGAGGGCACCGGTGCTGCCAATTCGCCAATGGCGCCGCCAAGCCGCATCCTTGACCCGATTGCCGCTTTTGCCGCCGACCCGCCCGCCAGTACTGAGGCCCAGGTGTTCCTTGCCGATTCCAATGAGAGCGCGACATTGCGGATCGTCCGGCAATATTCAGCGGCCAGTGGGCGTGAATGCCGGGAAGTCAGAGTGACCAAGCGGGGTGGCAGTAGCCTCAGGCTTTATTGTCGCGCCGGTGCTGGCTGGATTGAAGCCCGGCCCCTGATCGCGGAAACGGTCGGCCGCTGATGAGCCTCCGAGAGGAGATGGCGCTCATCCTGCGCGGTGCACAGATGCAGCGCCGTGTCATTGGGGCGCTGATCCTGCGGGAATTGGGCGCACGTTTCGGGAAATATAATTTCGGGTATTTTTGGATTTTCGCCGAACCGCTTTTGTTCGCCAGTGTCGTGGGTCTGATTTGGCAGTGGCGAAATCGCTTCCCCGTCTTTGGCGGCTTCGAGTTTTTCGCTGTAGGATACGTTTTATTTTACGTTTTTCGCATAATCCTGGCGCGCTCGGCCATCGCCATTTCCGCCAATCGGGCCTTGCTGTTCCATCGCCAAGTGACATTGCCGGATATTTTCTTTGCAAGACACATCATCGAATTTCTGGCAGGCAGCGGGGTTCTTATTGTTTTTCTGTTCGGGCTTTATGTCATCAATGACAGCTTTCCCGAGAATATCGTCAAGGTGGTGAGTGCTCTCATTTTGATGACGCTGCTGACCCAGGGTCTGGCCTTCCTTGGGGGAGCGGTTTCGGAAGCGATTGAAGGTGCTGGCCGTGTGGTTCAATTGGTAACTTTCATTTTCATGCCGATCGGTGGCTTGTTCTTTGTGGTTGAGTGGCTGCCGAATTGGGCGCAGGAAATCGTGCTTTGGATACCGACTGTTCATGTTTTTGAATTGTTGCGGGATGGTCAATTCGGTTCTCGGTTTCGGGCGGTCTATGATCTTTCCTACCTGGCCGGTTGGATCTTGGTGACCCATCTGCTTGGTTTTGCCGCCTTGCGGATCACGCGGGAACGCCTGGGTATCGAAAAGGCCCTGGCATGAGCCTGGAACTGATAGATGTCCATAAATCCTATCCGATGCGCGGCGGACGCAAGGTGATTGTTGCTGGTGCCAATGGTCGCATTGAACGCGGCGAGAAGCTGGGCATTCTGGGCCGCAACGGGTCTGGCAAATCCACCTTGGTGCGCATGATCGCGGGCGTGGAGGCACCAAATAAGGGGCGTATTCGCACTTCCATGTCCATCTCCTGGCCCATCGGTTCGGGCGCCGGCATCAAACCCACGCTCACCGGTGAGGAAAATGCGCGCTTCATTGCGCGCATCTATGGCAAGAACGAGGATCGGATCGTCAAGTTTGTGGATAGCTTCGCAGAGCTTGAAGAGTATTTCCTGATGCCGGTCATGACCTATTCCTCCGGCATGCGCTCGCGCCTCAGCCTTTCGATTTCGCTTGCAGTGGATTTTGACTGCTTCCTTGTGGATGAGGCCTTGGCTGTCGGCGATACGCGCTTTGGGCGCGCTTTTGAGGAGCGCATCCAAAGATCCGGTCTCATTCTCATATCCCATTCCCCTGCCCTGGTGCGGCGGCTCTGTACCAGGGCAGCTGTCCTTGATCAGGGGATTCTGACCTTTTATGACGATCTCGATGAAGCTCTCGCCACCTATAACGCTCTCTGACGCGGCGAATGGCCAGATGGGCTTGCCGAGGGAACCTGCCCGGCGGCAGCCTTGGCTGCTTGGCCTTTTGCGCAAGCCTTTTTTTCTTCTTGTCATCCTGCCTTCGTTGATTGTGGCCGTTTATTTTTACGGAATTGCAGCGCCGCAATATGTTTCTGAGGCGCGTTTCATCGTCAATTCGCGTGGCGGTGGAGGTGAAGTGGGGGGGGCAATGTCGCGTTTGCGGGGCTTGGCCGGCGCGGCTCTTGGCGGCTTTGGCGGGCATAGCGCCTCGGTGGATGCCACAAGCATACGCGACTTCCTTACCTCCCTTGATGCGGTCACGCAGGCGGATGAGAAGCTTGATCTTGCCTCTCTCTGGCAGCGGCCTGAGGCTGATTTGTGGGCGCGCCTGAGGCGTACCGAACCGGAATTGCTCGCGCGCTATTTCAATGGCATGGTCAGTGTCTCGCTCGACCCGACCACAGGTGTCACGACGCTCAGGGTGCGTAGCTTCCGCCCCGACGATTCAAAGGCCCTCGCTGAAGCGTTGCTTGGATCGGCGGAAGCGCTGGTCAATAGCCTGTCTGAACGTGCCAGGAATGACACCTTGCAGATAGCGCGTCAGGAAGTGGAAATTGCCGAACGGCGCGTGCTGGAAAGCCGCGCAGCGCTGGTGCGTTTCCGCGAGCAGGAAAAGGAACTCGATAGCGCGGGGACAGCCCAGGCGGCAGTGGCACTCCGTGGGCAGTTGGAAGCAACCCTTGCGCAGACCCGCGCCGAACTGACTGAAAGGCTGAAATTCATGCAGCCTGACAACCCGGCGCTGCGGGGGACGCGCAATCGTATTGAAGCGCTGGAACGCCAAATCGCCGAGGAGCGTTCCCGCCATACGGATGCGACGCCAGGGACCGGCGCAATTGTGCTGGCCCGCCAATTGGCTTCCTATGAAAAACTGATGCTGGAACGTGAATTCGCCGATAGCCAATTGGCATCGGCCACCGCAAGCCTTGAGATGGCGCGGGTCGAAGCGCAGCGGCAGCAGATTTTTGTTTCTCGCATTGCCGGGCCGAATTTGGCTGTCTATCCGCTTTACCCGCGAAAGATCATCAATCTTGCGAGCATCTTTGTTGGACTTGCGATCGCTTATGGAATTGGCTGGCTGCTGATTGTTGGGATGCGTGAACATGCAAGGTAATGGCCTCAACCCGTCCCGGCTGGCGTTTTGGGTCTTGCTGGTTTCCCTTTGTATTGCCCCGGCTTCCATGGCCCAGGCTCAGGCCCAGGCGCCCGCCGCTTCTTCCGGCATTGTGCCGGGCATGCCAAGCTTTCCGCGCCAGGTGATCCCAACCGTTCCTGGGCTTCCCCCGGGTGGCAACCAGATGCAGCCACCCCCGGTATTTGATCAGCGCAGCCTTGCCGATCTGCCTGGGCAGTCGCGCGGCACGGAACGGGTTGGCAGCCCAACCCAGGCGGAAGGTGGCCCGACATTGGTGACGCCCCTTGGGGATTTGCAGCGCGCGGCCGGACCTTCCACAGCCGTTTTCGGGGCGGCGCTGTTCACCGGGCAGGCGCAATCATCCTCTGATGCGCCCAATCCCAATTATGTGCTGGCACCTGGGGACAGGATCAGTGTGCGCGCCTGGGGTGCGGTGGATGCTGAACAAGTCGCGCAGATTGATCCCGCAGGCAATCTGTTCCTGCCCAATATCGGCCCCATTCGCGTGGCCGGGACACGGGTTGGCGATTTGCAACGCGTGGTCGAAGGGGAAATCCGCCGCGTCTATACGCAGCAGGTCCAGGTCTATGCGACGGTGCTTTCCACGCAGCGGATTGGCGTTTTCGTCGCGGGCTTTGTGAAATCACCTGGCCGCTACGCGGGTGTTGCCTCGGACAGTATCCTCGATTTTCTGCTGCGCGCTGGCGGTGTTGATCCCGCGCGCGGTTCTTTCCGTGAAATCAGCGTCCAGCGCGGCGGCGCCACCGTGACCAGCCTTGATCTCTATCGCTTCCTGATGGATGGGCAGATTCCCCAAATACGCCTTCAGGAAGGCGATACCATTGTGGTTGGACGCCAAAGGCCGCTGATCGGTGCAGATGGGGCCGTGCGCAATAACTACCTTTTTGAAAGCGCCGGCCGCGGCCCGATGCGCGGGCAGGATCTGATCAATTACGCAAGGCCGCTTCCGGCGGCGACCAATGCCGTGGTGCGCGGTGTGCGCAATGCGCAGCCCTTCTCGCGCTATGTTACTCTCGCGGAATTGGCGCGTCAGACCTTGAATGATCAGGATACGGTGACCTTTGTGGCCGATGTGGCGCTGCGCACCGTGCGCATCACCATTGAAGGCAGCCGGCTTTATCCTTCCGTTTTGGTGGCCGATCGGGATTTCTCGCTGTGTCAAATCCTTGATCATGTGGCGGTTGATCCGATGCTGGCCAATACCGCTGCGGTATTCCTGTTGCGTCCACGCCTTGCCATGCAGCAGAAGCGTGCCATTGATGATGCGCTTGATCGGCTCGAACGTCAGCTTTTCCTCGCTCCCGCCATGACGCCAGGCGTGGCGCAAGCGCGCACTGCCGAGGCCAATCTCATCGCCTCCTATATCGGCCGCGCGCGCCGCAGCCTGCCGGAAGGCCGGCTTGTTGTGGTCAATGAAGATGGCACTTGCGCCCCGGTGCGGCTGGAAGATGGCGATGTCATCGTCATTCCTGAAAAATCGCAAACAGTGATGGTCCAGGGGGAAGTCAGGATGCCACGCGCCGTGCTTTGGCGTGACGGCATGAGCATAGACCAATACCTGGATCAGGCAGGCGGGCTGACGGCGCGCGGGGCGCGTTCCACCCTTATGCTGCGTCGTCCAAGCGGACAGGTGATCCTTGATCCGCGCCAATCGCCGCAACCTGGCGATGAACTTATCGCGCTGCCTTATCTTGATCCAAAATATTTCATCATGGGCCAGGAATTTATCACCGCCCTGTTCCAGGTGGCACTCGCCGCGCGGGCCTTCCGGGACTAGGATAGCGCGGAATGATGAGATCGCGCCAAGCGGGGGGATTGATCCAAGCCGCGTGACGGGTTCCTCTGCGGATATGAGTGATTCTCCCGCCCGCGTGCCGACCCGCACTGATTTGTTCCTGACCTACGGCAAGATCGGGCTGATCGGCTTTGGTGGCATCAATGCCTGGGCGCGGCGCGTGCTGGTGGAAGAAAAGCGCTGGCTGACGGAACAGGAATATGCCGAAACGCTCGGGCTTGGGCAGGTGCTGCCGGGGCCCAATGCGCTTAATGCCGCGATCATGGTGGGGGATCGCTTTCATGGCGCGGCGGGGGCTTTCCTGGCGCCGGTCGCCATGTTTGGCGGGCCGCTCATTATCCTTATGGGGCTTGCGGTGCTTTATGATTCCTATGGGGAGGTGCCGCTGGTGAAGGCCGTGCTCGCGGGTGTTGCGGCGGCAGCGGCTGGCATGGTGCTCGGCACCGCGGTGAAGATGGCGCAGAAGCTGAAGCCGACGCTGGCACTTCTGGCGGTTGGGCTTTGTGCCCTGGCGGCGGCAGGCGTCTTCCGCGTGCCTTTGCCCATGGTGGTGCTGGGTCTTGCCCCCTTTGGCATCCTTGCCGCCTGGCACGGGGCGCGCGGCAAATGACCGAGACGATCTTCTGGCAATTGCTGTTGGGCTTTGGCGCCATTTCTCTGGTTTCCGTGGGGGGCGGCATTGCCGTGCTGCCTGAGATGCATCGGCTGGTCGTGGATGTTCATGGCTGGATGAGTGATGCGGATTTCGCCCGCCGCTTCGCGCTGGCCCAGGCCGCACCGGGGCCGAATGTATTGGTTGTCGGGCTGTTTGGCTGGCATGTCGGCGGCATTCTGGGGATGCTGACGGCAACCGCGGCCATGACCGTGCCGACCAGCCTGATGGCCTTTGGCTTTTCGCGGCTGCGCGCCCGGCTTTTGGGCCGCCCGTGGCTGCGCATCATCGAACGCGGGCTGGTGCCGATTGCGGTCGGGCTGATTGCTGCATCTGGCCTGATCCTGGCGCAGGGGACTGCCGAAAGCTGGGTGACGATTGGCCTGACGGTCGCTTCCACCATTTTCGTCTGGCGCACCGATTTCAGCCCGCTTTGGGTATTGGGCGCGGGTGCCATTATCGGGGCCTTGGTGCTGTGATGGGGCAGGGCATCGCGGCGCCTGGCTTCCGCGATGCCGCGCCGCGTGGACTTTGCACCGATTGCGGTGTCTCCCGCCTGGAAAACCCCAAGGCTTGTGGTGCTGCCTGCCAATTCATCAAGCCGGATTACCCGCGCCTGGAAGCCGCCGTGCATGGTCGCGCGCGCGACCCTTCGCGCCCCGATGAGTTGCATTTCGGCCCATTCCGGCAAATGCTGCGCGCGTCTTTGAAACCGCCGCGCCCCGGCGCGCAATGGACCGGCATCACGACGCGGCTTGCCGAAAAACTGCTGGAAGCGGGCGCGGTGACCGCCGTGCTGACCATGGCGCCTGACCCTGACGATAA
>JBIIIE010000416.1:0-2638 GCA_044235135.1 Roseomonas sp.
GCTTTTCAGGCTGATTGAAGGTAATGCGCCCAACGCCATCCTTGATGTCGGCCAGAATCTTGCCGTCTGCGAATTCCATCTGCCTTATCCTTCGCTGATCACGCCAAGCGCGCGCAATTGGTCAATCTCGGCGGCGCCATAGCCGGCCTGTTGCAGGATTTCGGCGGAATGTTCGCCAAGCCGGGGCGGGATGCGCCGCACGCTGCTTTCAATCCCTTCCATATTGATCGCGGTGCCGACGATATGCGTAAGCCCGCGCGAAGGTGTGGTCATGGGCAGCGACATGGCAAGGTGCTTTACCTGCGGGTCTTCAAACACCTGATCCACGCGGTTGATCGGCCCGCACGGAATGCCGGTGCGTTCCAGCAGATCAATCCAATACTCACTTGGCTTGGTGCTGGTGACGGCACCGATGGTCTTGTTGAGCCTTGCGCGATCATTGCTGCGGCCCTTCAGCGTTTTCCATTCCTCGACTTCCAGCCAATCCTTGCGGCCCAGGGCTTCGGCGAATTGCGCCCACATCTTGGGCGAGGATGCGGCGATATTGATCGGCTTATCGGCCGTCGGGAAAACCCCCATGGGGATATTCACCGGATGGTCATTGCCGGCTTGGCCTGGAATTTCGCCATCCATCAGCCAGCGCGCGGCTTGCAGATCCAGCATGAACACCATGGCTTCAAGCAGGCTGGTATGCACATAGCGGCCCTTGCCGGTCTTCTCCCGCTGGAACAGCGCCATCATCACGGCCAGCGCCAGAAGATTGCCGGCGGTCAGGTCCACAAAGGGAATGCCCGCGCGCATCGGCCCGCGGCCTGGTTCGCCGGTGATGGTCATCATCCCACCCATGCCCTGGGCGATCTGGTCCACCCCGGCGCGTTCGCCATAAGGCCCGGTCTGACCAAAGCCGGAGATCGAGGCATAGATCAGCCGCGGGTTGATCCCCTTCAGATCATCATAGGCAATGCCAAGCCGGTGCTTCACCTTCACGCGCATGTTTTCCACCAGCACATCCGCATTGGCGGCAAGCTTCATCAGCGCGGCCTTGCCTTCCGGCGATTTCAGATTAAGCGCGATCGACCGCTTGTTGCGATGCAAATTCTGGAAATCATAGCCATCCCGATCGCCGCCAAAGCCATCGCCATTGGCGGGCGGTTCCACGCGGATAACCTCCGCACCCCAATCGGCCAAATGGCGCACGCAGGTGGGGCCGGCGCGGGCGAGTGTCAGGTCCAGCACACGCACGCCGGCCAGCGGCAGGGCGGCTTCGGTCGCAAGCTTGGGATCAATTGGGCTTTCGGGCATGTCATTCCTCCGTCCAGGCGAGACTAGGTCGGGCCGGAAGGCAGGGCTAGGGGGGAGCATCTGCCCCCCTTCACACCTGGCCTAGCCGCGAGAGCCCGCGCCCGGTAGCATATGGGCGAAGGAGAACGCCATGACCTTGCAAAGCCTTGAAGCGCTCGCCGCCGAGGTGCCCGATGGGGCTACCCTGGCTTTGCCGCCAGATAATTCCCTGCCCTCCGTCGCGCTGGCCAAGGCGCTGATCCGGCGCGGGGTGCGGAACCTTAATCTCATTGGCGTGCCGGTCTCAGGCTTTGCCACGGATATTCTGATCGGTGCGGGCTGTGTCGCCAGCGTGCAGACCAGCGCGGTGTCGCTCGGCGAAGCCGGCTTTGCGCCGCGTTTTTCGGCGGCGTTGCGCGCAGGCACCATCAAGGTGATTGATGCGACCTGTCCCGCCATGCACACCATGTTGCAGGCCGCCGAAAAGGGTGTGCCCTTCATGCCGCTGCGCGGCCTGATCGGCAGCGATATCCTGGCCCATCGGCCGGATTGGAAAGTGGTGCCCAATCCCTTCGCGGCTGAGGGCGAAGACCCGATTGTGCTGCTGCCCGCGCTGAACCCGGATTTCGTGTTTTTCCACGCGCTGATGGCCGATGAGGAAGGCAATGTCTGGGTCGGGCGCCGGCGTGAATGCGCCACCATCGCCCATGCATCGAAGCGCGCCTTGGTCACGGTGGAACGCGTGGTGCCGGGCAATTTTCTGGAAGATGAGCGCCTCGCTTCCGGAGCCATCAACGCCACTTACATCGGCGGCATCGCCATTGCCGAACGCGGGGCGCATCCGGTGGCACTGCTGGATGAATATGGCTTTGATGGCGCCTATGTCAGCGACTATGCCCGCATGGCGCGGAGCGAAGAAGGCTTCGCCGCCTGGTGTGCGCGCGAAGTGTTTGAACAGAAGGCGCAGGCGGCGGAATGAGCGAGATCAAACTGGAAGAACGCATCGCCGTTGCGCTGGCGAAGCTGATCCTGGACCCAAGCGCGCCGCCCGCCCGCCATATCGCGGTTGGTGCGGCATCGCCGATGCCGGCAGCCGCCTGTTGGCTGGTGAAAAAGCAGGGCCATCCGGTGCGGCTTTCCTTGCTGCATAAGCGCAGCGGCAATCCTTTTACGGAAGGCACGCGCGAGTTGTTTGACCTGACCGGACAAGGGCGCATTGATCTGTTCTTTCTGGGCGGTGGGCAGATTGATGGCAGCGCCAACCTCAATCTGGTGGGCACCGGCGAATGGCCCGGCATGGGCGTGCGCTTTCCCGGCAGCTTCGGTTCCGCCTTCATGTATTTCATGACGCCGCGCA
>JBIIIE010000417.1:0-2636 GCA_044235135.1 Roseomonas sp.
CGGGAGAGAATTTTGTTTTCTTGAAGGAAGCGCCGGGCATCTTGCCGTATTTCTTCTGGTGTCTGAACTATTCTCGCTATCTTGCAATCGGCATGCTCCGGCAATTCCCGAATGGTATGAATGCACGCCTGGACTCGATGATTGTCACGAAACTCCTCAAGGGATCGAATAAAGGAGCCTGTGGTCGAACCTCTCCAGAACAGCTGCTTTTTGCGCTCAAGGAAGGGTGGCCCCTGGCATATATCAAGCGAGCGTCCCGCTTCGTGCCATTTCGCGATCTCGGCCAAAAGATACAGATCGGGTATGAGCGGTTCCTTGCTACCGCGGGCGCGGTCGAAGCGAAGTCCTGGATCGATTCCTTTGTCGTCGAAGGAAAAAGCCAATTGCCGCCCATCGGGAAATTCGCGGTTCAAACTTGCCAATGCGGGTGACAAATGCTGGAGCGATGCCAAGGTCCGTCCATAGTCATGCCTTTCGTCGCGCAGCGCGGCGCGGATCATGGCGGGCGCTATCTGCAATTGCAATTGGGGCCGTTTTGCCTGATCGGCGGCAAAGCGCACGCGAATCGTATTGATTTTGGCGAATGGATACAGCGAGCAGATCACCGGCGGTGCACATTGTTCCTCAGGAGAGGCCGCAAGAGCCCATGAGAAATCGCGGGTCAAGCTGGCCCAGGCACCCAGGATTTGGCGAATCTCCATAATCTGCGGCGTAGCCAGCGAAAGAAAAGAATCATCGATCCCGACCAAATGAGGATCAGGTGTGACAAGCTTCGCAAGCATCAGCGGGGCGATACCGGACTTCCGCGCCGTTTGATGGAGCAGTTGCGCAATCATGCCGCTGAACTCCGTGGCATTGGTCGCGCGATGGCGGGCGCGGATAATTTCCTGCTCCAGGCCTGCAAAAACATCATGAGACGCAGCTTCAAGCAAGGGTGTCTGGGTGTCCCCCGCTGATCCACGCTTCAGTCGGACCCAATGCCAGCCGGGATCAGGCGAGGTCATATTTTTTGCCTTGTGGAAAAGCGCGTCGAAGTGAAGCGGCGCAACTTGCAGGCTGGGCTCGCCAGAGCTTTCATCCATTTGCCAGGACAGGACCAGGCGAGAGAGAAAAACGTGGAAGTAAAGCGTAGTTTTATCGCCTGCCTTCTCAAGCAGGATTGGCCAGGCGCCAGGCGGCATGGTTTCCAAGGATAGGCGCCCTGATCCTGGAAGCTCAAGCGGCGCGCTGTCCTCCCCATTGCCGAGGGTGAAGCCATCATCCCTGTCAAAGCGAGGGATTTGCAGAAAAAGCGGCGCCTTTGTCATGGCTCGATAATGCCAAACTTCCTGTTTGGCGCAATCTGGGCACAATGGTTTCCCGAAATCGAAGTCACCCTCGCCATTCATGGTTTCCGCGATACATATGCAACCATAGGCGCGCATTTGCTCGGGGTGAAACTTGTCCGGCTCCCTGTTCAACCGCGCGCATAGCGGTGTGGCATTGGGGCTGCCCGAATGCGCATTGCGTGAAGCCGCCGCACAAAAAATACTTGATTTTACAGGCTTGAAAGAATTACAAAGAAAAAAATTACAAGAATTTTCCGGAAAGCCCGCTCTTAGGCGCCAGACCGGTCTCTGTTCACGCCAGTTTGCGGGAACCGATCCGAACCTTGTTTGGTCGCATTTTCCAAGCCGCCGAGTGATGCCGTATGGCTTGAAAATGAGCTGGCAGACGGCCCATCGATCTCTTGAGGGAGAGGCGACGATGAAGACTGCACGCAAGCTATTGGACCAGAAAATGGCAGGGGTTATCTCGGTTGCGCCGGATGCCACGGTTTATGCGGCCCTTGAACTGATGGCCGAGCATGATATCGGCGCGTTGATTGTGCTTGATGGCACACGGTTGGTTGGTATTTTCTCTGAGCGCGATTATGCGCGCAAGGTGATACTGCTCGGCAAATCTTCCCACGAAACCCGTGTTGCCGAGATCATGACGCCCAAAGTTATCCAGGTGACGCCGGCTGAGGGCGTTGATGCCTGCATGACCCTGATGACGGAACGGCGCGTCCGGCATTTGCCGGTCGTCGAGAATGATCATGTGGTGGGCATGCTTTCGATTGGTGATCTCGTCAAGGAAATCATCTCGGATCAGAGCTTTCACATTCGCCAACTCGAAGGATACATCAGCGGCTGATTCGGCGTTGCGTGATGCCGGATAATGCGCGGGCGGGTTGATCAGCGCCGCGGGCCGCCCAAGAAGCAGGGCGAAAGGCGTGGAAAATTCTGAGACCCTGCCTTCAGGCCATGATTTGGTGGTTGGCATTCGCGGTGGCAATCGGCACAATGAACCCATGGGAAGCATCATCCGGCCAGAAGCGACACTCGAAGAACGCTGGGAAGCCCGCTCCGGCCCTGTCCTGCTCACGGGGACGCATGCGCTGGTGCGCCTGCCCATGCTGCGCCAGGAAATGGATGCGGCAGGGGGCTTTCGCACCGGCGGTTTCATTTCCGGCTATCGTGGTTCTCCGCTCGGCGCCTTTGACCGCGAATTGGCCCGGCAGGCAGAACGGCTGCGCGCCCATGATGTGGTGTTCCAGCCTGGGTTGAATGAGGATTTGGGCGCCACCGCCATTTGGGGTTCGCAGCAGGTGCATC
>JBIIIE010000088.1:0-9440 GCA_044235135.1 Roseomonas sp.
TAAGCCGAAGGGGCTTTATCTGTCTTCCTTCCGCTGCATGTCGGCACTCGCGGTCTCCGAAGTGGTGAAGTATCGCGGCCCCTATCCTTACGTTGATGGCCTGCTGATGCAGGTGACGCAGCGGCTTGATTCGATCGAGGTAAAGCACTTCGCTCGCGCCGAGGGGCGTTCAAATTACACCATGCGGCGCCTGATACGGCTTTGGATGAATCTGGCAACGAATTTCTCCGTGCTGCCCTTGCGGCTGGCGATCCTGGCCGGTGCTGGCATGGGCGTGCTGGGGCTGCTGGCCGCGCTTTATGTGATCATTGAAGGGCTGATGGGGCACACGCCTTCGGGTTGGGCGTCCCTGATGACCGTCACGCTGCTGATTGCCGGCGTGCAATTCCTGATCCTTGGCGTGCTTGGCGAATATGTCGGGCGATCCTTCATGTCGGCCAATGGCAAGCCGCAAGGCGTGGTGCGCGAGGTTTTGCCGGCACGCGATGAAGGGCGCGCGCCATGACGATCTATTGGCTGGCACTGGCGGCGGCGATCAGCACGTCGCTGATTGGCCAGGTCTTGTTGAAATCCGGCGCGGCCAATTCGGTGGCGGCTGAGGGCGGGTTTTTCGATCAATTGTTCCGCCTGCCGACCATGGTGGGGCTGGTCTGTTACGGCGGCGCGGCCTTGCTTTACATCATCGCGCTGCGCCGCATCCCAATGAGTGTCGCGCTACCCTGCACAGCGGCTTCCTATATCGCCATTGCCGTGATTGGTTGGGCGATGTTCGGGGAGACCATGGGCTTGCAGAAAATCGCCGCCATTGCGCTGATTGCGGCCGGTGTCGCGCTGCTGGCGACCACGGCGTGAAGGCAGCGCTCGGCATTTTGTTGTTGCTGGCGGGCTGCGCTACCGCGCCGGATGCCTGCCCGGGGGGCGCGGCGCCAGCGACCATCGCGGAAGCCTATTTCGGGCGAAATGTGAAGGGCCGCGCACCCGTGACCGATGCGGAATGGACGCGCTTCATGGCAGAGGTCGTGACCCCCGCCTTCCCCGATGGGCTGACCGTGCTGGATGGTCTGGGGCAATGGCGCAATGCTGCAGGGCAGATCAGCCGCGAAGACAGCAAGGTATTGCTGTTGGTGCTGCCGGGTCAGGATCAGGCCGCGGCTTCCGCGCGCCTTGCCCCGGTGACCGCTACCTGGAAAGCGCGCTTTGCGCAGGAATCGGTGCTTACGGTATTTCGCACAGGCTGTGCGGGGTTTTGATTTCCTACCGCAATCGCCGCACCGCCACCCGACCGGACGTATTGAGCAGTATCAAGAAACCCAAAGCGCTGCAGACAGGTGCCGAGCCCATCCGATTGACCGCGCGCACGCCTTGTGGCGGTTTGCCCCGGATCATGTGGGAATGCCGCGATGACCTCATCCGCGCCGAAAATCTCTGAGACCTTCATTCACCCAAGCGTGAAACTGCGCGAGGCGCTGATTGGCGCGCGCTGCGAGATTCTGGAACGATCCACAGTGGCATATGCGACGATTGGCGATGCGTCCTATCTTGGCCATGATTGCCAGGTTGCGGATGCGGAGATTGGCAAATTCTGCGCCATTGCGGCTTGTGTGCGGATCGGCCCGCCCAATCACCCGATGGGCCGCCCGGCGCAGCATCGCTTCACCTATGTGCCGGAATACTATGACGCGACCAAGCAACGCGACACCGCGTTCTTCGCCGAACGCCGCGCGGCGCGGGTCCGGATCGGCAATGACGTCTGGATCGGCCATGGCGTCACGGTGCTGGCTGGTGTCACGGTCGGTGACGGCGCGGTGCTGGCGGCGGGCGCCGTGGTGGCGCGGGATGTCGCGCCTTACACCATTGTGGGAGGTGTTCCGGCGCGTGTTATCAAGGAACGCTTCCCGCCCGATATCGCGGCGCGGCTACAGGCGATTGCCTGGTGGGATTGGCCATTTGAGACCATCATGGCGCGGCTGGAAAGCTTCCAATCCGAAGATATGGAAGCCTTCTGCGCGCGCTTTGAGGATCAGGCATTGCCGCTCAAGTAATCCATCGCCACCTGCACCCCGCCCGGGTGTGACGAGACGTGATGCGCCTCATCTATAAAGACGACCTTGGAATTGAAGTTCTCTGGTCTCAGGGGATTTTAAGGCTAACCCATCTCCCAACTGGTGAGACGGCCACATCACCAGACGATGATTGGCAGAAATTCTTGGCGCATAAGGTTTTGTTGAGGGTACAGCCTTAAAAGAAATGTTTCAAAATCTACGAAATACCTTCCTCATCCTCAAAGACTTCGGGAAGAGATTTCGCATGGGACGGAGGTCTAGTCTAAATATTGAGCCGATTACCTAATCCAAATAGGAAGGAAACTCGCTCCTTCCTATTTGAAACATCGTAATTTTATGCGTTGCCGCGGTCGTGACCCCCGCCTTCCCCGATGGGCTGACCGTGCTGGATGGTCTGGGGCAATGGCGCAATGCTGCAGGGCAGATCAGCCGCGAAGACAGCAAGGTGTTGCTGTTGGTGCTGCCGGGTCAGGATCAGGCTGCGGCTTCCGCGCGCCTTGCCCCGGTGACCGCTACCTGGAAGGCGCGCTTTCGGCAGGAATCGGTGCTGACGGTATTTCGCGCAGGCTGTGCGGGGTTTTGATTCCCTACCGTAACCTCCGCACCGCTACCCGAAACGCCAGATTCGCCAGCATGGTCAGCGCGAATAGCACCGCCGCCAGAATCAACGCATCCTGCGGCGCGCCGGAACGATCCACCAGCCACCCGGCAAGTGCCGGCGCTGGCGCCGTGATGGCGTAGTAGATGGTGGAAAACACCCCCATGCCAAAGGCGCGCCGCGCAGGCGACATGGCCTGACCAGTCAAGGCCATGATCACCCCTGCCGGCCCCATGCCAATCAGCCCGAACAGCACGCAGGCCAGAATGGCGAAGGGCGCATAGGGTAACGCCAGAAGGCAGGCCACGGCGGCAGCGCTGCACAGATAAAGCACCGCATCGGGCCGCCCGGTACGATCCGCGATAACCCCGCTCAAGGGAATGGAAATCATCATCAGCGCGCTCGCCGCACTCACCATCGGAATCGCCTGATGCGCGGCAAAGCCGCTATCCTGCAACGCCTTCGGCGCGAAGCTCAAAAACACCAGATAGCCCGCATTGAAAAAAGCCCAGACGCTGGCGGCGAGCAGCGTGAGCCACAATTCACGCCGCGGGAGGCCAATCGGTGCCGCTGCGCCACGCGGGGCGGCGACACCTGCTGGCGCGCGATAGCCAAGCCAAAGCGCCAGCGCCGCGGTGGTGCAATAGGTGGCAGCAATCGCAAAGGGCAGGCGCCAATGAAATTGCGCCATCAGCCAATCATGCGCGACCTGGCCGATGGCAATGCCAAAAGGCCAGCTTACCACCAGGATGCTCATGGCGGTCGCCAATTCACGCCCGGCGAACCAATCCTGCACCATTTTGGCGAAGTAGATCGTGCCAATGACAAAGCCGATGCCACAAAGGATGCGCGCCAGCGCCAGCATCCCGAACCCAGCCGCAATTGCCGCCGTCGCACCGCCAAGCCCCATCACCAATAGGCCGAGCACGAGCAAACCCTTGTCGCTCATGTAGCGCGCCGCATAACCGCTGGGGATGGAAAGAAACACGCCCGGGAGCATGAACAGCCCGATCAGCGTGCCGATTTCCGTAAGACTGAGGCCGATTTCCGCCGTGACGCCAGGCGCGGCGGAGCCCATGGTCTGGAACTGAAACCCAAGGCTGGTGCGGCAGAAGAACAACAGCGCCAATATGGCCCAGCGCACGCGGCCCTCAACGCTGAGACCGCCTTGCCCCGAAGCTCCAAGCGACGCCATGGCAGGAACTGGGCGTCTACTTCACGCATTCCCACTGAGATACGTCATCGCCACCTGCACCCCGCCCGATTGATGCGGCACGCCGGCAGCGCGCAGCCCCATCTCGACCCCGCCCAAGGTGCCGATCAATTGCAAATCGCCGAAATCGCCCAAATGACCAATGCGGAACACGCGATCATTCAATTGGCCCAAACCATTCCCAAGGCTCATGTTGAAGCGTTCCAGAATGGTGGCGCGCAGCGCATTGGCGCTATGGCCTTCCGGCAGGCGCACCGCCGTCAGCACAGATGAGTAATGGCGCGGATCGGCGCATTGAATCTCAAAACCCCAATGGCGCACACAGCGGCGCGCGGCTTCCGCGTGGCGATCATGCCGGGCGAAAACATTATCCAGCCCTTCTTCCAGCAGCATATCCACTGCCGCATCCAGCCCATACAAAAGATTGGTCGCAGGCGTATAGGGGAAATAGCCCGTGGCGTTGGAAGCGATCATCGGCTGCCAATCCCAAAAACTGCGCGGCAGCTTGGCGGTTTCACTCGCTTTCAGCGCCTTGGCGCTGATGGCGTTGAAGGACAGCCCCGGCGGCAGCATCAACCCCTTTTGCGAACCCGAAACGGTGACATCCACGCCCCATTCATCATGCCGGTAATCCATGGAACCGAGTGAGGAAATGGTATCCACCAGCAATAGCGCCGGGTGGCCGGCGGCATCCATCGCACGACGGACTTCGGCAATCCGTGACGTGGCGCCGGTGCTGGTTTCATTATGCACCACGGCCACGGCCTTGATGGTATGGCCCTTATCTTCGCGGAGGCGGGCTTCAATCGCTTCCACATCCGCACCACGGCGCCAATCGGTCCGGACGTAATCGGTCACGATCCCAAGGCGGGATGCCATTTCATGCCAAAGATGCGCGAACCAGCCGGTTTCGCACATCAGCACGCGATCTCCGGGCGAAAGAGTATTGGTCAGCGCCGCTTCCCAGGCGCCGGTGCCGCTGGCGGGGTAGATCACCACCGGGCCTTGGGTCTTGAAAACATGGCGGATTTTCTCCAGCACCTTCTTGCCGAAGATGCCGAAATCCGGCCCGCGATGGTCCATGGTGGGATTGTCCATCGCGCGCAGCACGCGGTCCGGCACATTGCTCGGGCCCGGGATTTGCAGGAAATGGCGCCCGGCGGTGGGCTTGGATTGGAAATAAGCCATGATGGAATCCTTGTTTGTGGCCCCTACATGGGCGAAACCCCCCATACATGCCAAGACCACCCCTGCATAAGACGTTTCAGGACCATCCAGAATGAATGCCCTGCCCCCTGGCCGGATCAGCCCCGGAGACCCCCGCCTGGCCGCGCGCCTTGGCCGCGAGACCAGCGCTGAGATCCTGTTCCGCCCCGCGGATCGTGGCCGCTATGCGACTGATGCCTCGATTTATCAGCAGGAACCGATTGGGGTGGTGGTGCCTCGGTCGCTTGCCGATGTGGAGGCAGCGCTGGCGATTTGCCGGGAGGAAGGTGTGCCGATCCTGCCGCGTGGCGGCGGCACCAGCCAATGCGGGCAGACTGTCAACCGCGCTTTGGTGCTGGATTGCACCAAATACCTGAGGCGCGTTTTGGAGGTGGATGCCAAGGCGGGTATCGCGCGGGTGGAACCGGGCATTACCTTGGGCGCCTTGAATGATGCGCTGAAGGCGCATGGCGTTTTCTACCCGGTTGATCCATCCACCTGGCAGCGCTGCACCATTGGCGGCATGGCGGGGAATAATTCCTGCGGGTCCAAATCCATCCGCTACGGGCTGATGGCCGATAATGTGCTGGCGATTGATGCGCTGCTGGCGGATGGGTCTCGGTTCCGCTTTGGCGATCTGCCGGACAATCTTGGCGCGGAAGTGCCGGGCGGCATTGCCGATCTGATCCAGCGGCTGCGCGCCCTTGGTGCGCGAGAGGCTGAGGAAATCGCCGCGCGCTTCCCGGAACAGCTTCGCCGCGTGGGTGGCTATAACATCGAAGCGCTGACGCCGGCGGCGCGGGCGGCGGGGCGCGGCAATCTGGCGCGGCTGCTGGTGGGGTCTGAAGGGACCTTGGCCTTTTCGGCGGCGCTGGATTTGAAGCTATGGCCGATCAAGCCGCGCAAGGTTTTGGGTATTTGCCAATTCCCGAGCTTCCGCAAGGCGATGGAAGCATCGAAGCATCTGGTGACCTTGATGCCGGAAGCGGTGGAGCTGGTGGACCGCACCATGATCGATCTGGGGCGTTCCATCCCGATCTATCGCGCCACGATTGACAAGATGCTGATCGGCGAACCGGATAGCCTGCTGATCGTGGAATTTCACGGCCAGGAAGATGGCCCGCTGCTGCGTGATTTGGCGCGGCTTGAAGAAATGATGGCGGATCTGGGCCATCCCGGCCAGGTGGTGCGCGCGACCGATGCCGGGTTTCAGGCCGCGATTGCGGAGGTGCGTGAAGCTGGCCTCAATATCATGATGTCCATGAAGGGGGATGGGAAACCGGTTTCCTTCATTGAAGATTGCGCGGTGGGGCTTGATGATCTGGCCGATTACACCGAAAAACTGAATGATGTTTTCGCCAAGCACGGCACCAAGGGCACCTGGTATGCGCATGCTTCCGTGGGGTGCCTGCATGTGCGCCCTGTCTTGAACATGAAGGATGGCGCGGAAGTTCAGAAAATGCGCGCCATCGCCGAGGAATGCTTCGCGCTGGTGCGCGAATATAAGGGCAGCCATTCCGGCGAACATGGCGATGGCATTGTGCGGTCTGAATTCCATCGGCCCATGTTTGGCGATAGGATTGTCACGGCTTTTGAGGAAGTGAAGGACGCGTTTGACCCGCGCGGCTTGCTGAACCCCAATCGCATCACGCGCCCGCCGCGCATGGATGATCGTTCCCTTTTCCGCTACGGGCCGGATTACGCCGCCGATGCGGCGATTACGCCCGCGCTGGATTGGTCCGATTATCCCGGGCCTTTGGGCGGCCTGCTGAGTGCGGTTGAGATGTGCAACAACAACGGCACCTGTCGGAAGTTTGACGCCAATGTCATGTGCCCATCCTATCGCGCCACGCGCGATGAGGCGCATTTGACTCGCGGGCGGGCGAATACGTTGCGCCTGGCCCTCACGGGCCAATTGGGGCCGGATGCGCTGGCGGGGGATGAAGTCGCTGCCGCCATGGCACTTTGTGTTTCCTGCAAGGGGTGCAAGCGGGAATGCCCAACCGGCGTGGATATGGCGCGCATGAAGATCGAGGCCTTGGCCGCCCGCGCCAAGCGCCATGGTGTGCCTTTGCGCGAACGCCTGATTGCGCGCCTGCCGCGCATCGCGCGCTTCGCTTCCATGGCGCCCTTTCTGTTCAATCTGCGCGACATGATCCCCGGCCTGCCGGCGCTGACGCAAACCGTGCTGGGCCTCGCGGCAGATAGGCCCCTGCCGCGTTTTCGTGGTGATGCGTTCCATGATTGGGAAGTGCGCGCGCCCGATGGCAGGGCGCATGAGGTGATTCTGCTGCCCGATGCTTTCAACCGCTATTTTGAACCGGAAAATCTGCGCGCTGCCATCCGTGTTTTGCGCGCCGCCGGTTATGATCCTGCCGTTGCGCGCCCGCCGCGTGGCATGCGCCCGCTGGATGAAGGCCGCACGCTGCTCGCCGCCGGCATGGTGGATGAAGCCCGCGCTGAGGCGCGGCGCGTGATTGCTGCGCTGGCCCCCTTCGCATCGCCGGTGGTGGGCATTGAACCTTCTTCGCTGACGACGCTGCGTGACGAATTCCTGGTGCTGCTGTCGGGCGAGGAAAGCCGCGCCTTGGCCGCGCGCGCCCTGCTGCTGAGTGAATTGCTGGAACGCGACAAGCCGGCGCTGGCCTTCAAGCCTCTGCAAGCCACGGTGCATATCCATGGCCATTGCCACCAAAAGGCTTTCGGTGCCTTCCCGGCGGCGGTGGCGCTGTTGAAGCGCATCCCAGGAGTGACGGTGAAGCCCATCACATCTTCCTGCTGCGGCATGGCCGGGGCCTTTGGTTATCAGGCGGAAAGCCTTGAAGCTTCCAAGGCGATGGCGGAGCTTTCGCTATTGCCTGCGGTGCGCGCAGCGGGGCTTCAGGATTTCATCATCGCCGATGGCACTTCCTGTCGGCATCAGATTGGTGATTTGGGCGGCCGAGAGGCGATCCATTCCGTGCGGCTTTTGGACCGCGCCCTGGCATGAGCGACGCGGAAGCCATTCGCGCTTTCTGGTATGCCGAAGGCCGCGACACCTATCGCCCGATCTGGTTCCAAAAGAATGACGCTTTCGATGCGGAAATCCGCGAGCGTTTCGGCGCGCTGATCCGCCCGGCGCGCGAAGGTGCTTTCGATGCCTGGGCTGAAACGCCCGAAGGCGCCCTGGCACTGCTGATCCTGCTGGATCAATTCCCGCGCAATGTGTTTCGCGGCAGTGCCGAGGCCTTCGCGAGTGATGCGCATGCCCGCGCCATTGCGCGTGCCGTGGTGCTGGAAAAGCGCTTTGACCTGAAGCTTGGCCCTTACGAAAAGCCCTTCCTGTATCTGCCTTTTGAACATAGTGAGGCGCCGGCGGATCAGGATTTATCTGTCGCGCTATTCGAAGGCTTGCGCGATATTCCGCATCATGCGCGGGAAAATGGCGCGATTGACTATGCCTGGCGGCATCGCGTGGTGATCCAGCAATTCGGGCGCTTTCCGCATCGCAATGCCGCGCTGGGGCGGGTTTCCTCTCCGGCGGAACAGGCCTGGCTTGATGCAGGGGGTGGGTTTTGAAGCCCGCGCGCCCCGCTTTTGCCAATGATATCATGGCAAGTCTGCAAGAAGCCTTTCGCTTGCTGGCGAATGCCGTGCCGGACAGGCGCAGCCCCTTGCATACGCCAACGCTTGCAAGCCTTGATGAAACAGGCGCGCCCACCCTGCGCACCGTTGTCCTGCGCAGCTTTGATGCTGATGCGCGCAGCCTGCGCTTTCATACGGATCGGCGCAGTGACAAGGCGCGCGGTATTGCGCGTGATCCCCGCGTGATGATGCATTTCTATGATGCCGCCTTGCATATCCAGTTGCGCGTGGCCGGGCGCGCCACACTGCATCTGGATGATGCCCTGGCCGATGTCGCCTGGGCCGGAAGCCGTACTAGCAGCCGCATGTGCTATGCCGCCCCCGATGCCTCTGGCGCCATTGTGCCCATACCGCCCACCGCGCCGAAGGATAGTGATATTGGTCGCCCGCATTTCGCCGCGGTGGTGATTGGTTTTCATCGGCTGGAATGGCTTTGGTTGGCCGCTGCCGGGCATCAACGCGCACGTTTTTCTTGGGATGAAGCGGGCCAGCTTACCGCCGATTGGATCGCGCCATGAATATCGAAGCCATTACCGCCGCCATGCTGCGCATCGCCGCCGAACGCGGGCCAGAAAAGAGCATGTGCCCAACCGATGTAGCGCGCGCTGTTTCCACCGAGAATTGGCGTCCCTTGCTGGGGGCGGTGCGTAAGGTCGCGGCTGATTTGGCGCGCCAGGGCAAGATCGAAATCCTGCGCAAGGGTAAACCCATCAACCCCGATGACATGCGCGGTGTC
>JBIIIE010000418.1:0-2616 GCA_044235135.1 Roseomonas sp.
GGCACGGCGGTTGGGGCATTCAGCCCCGTTCGGGGCGCCCTTCCACAATGGTGGCGGCGCCATTGGTTTTGGTGTCAATGCGGATGGTCTTCACGCGAACCTCTGGCAGCGGCCGTTTCAGTTCCACATGCAAAAGGCCATTATCCAGCCAGGCACTTTCCACATCTATGCCTTCCGCCAGCACAAAGGCGCGCTGGAATTGGCGGGCTGCGATGCCGCGATGGAGGAAAATCCGCCCTTCCGAATCATCCTTCTGACGCCCGCGTATCACCAGTTGATTGTCTTCCTGGGTGATCTGCAAATCATCCATGGAAAACCCAGCGACCGCCAGCGTGATACGCAACCGGTTATCGCCGATCTGTTCGATGTTATAGGGCGGGTAGCCATCGGCATTCTTGCCCACACGGTCGAGCATCTGTTCCAGATGATCAAAACCGAGAAACAAGGGCGAGCCGAAAAGCGAAGGTCTGGTCACGTAAAATGGCCTCCTCATCCGAGAGCGAAGCATTGGCCGGGACCCGAAGCGACCCGGTGGCAGATATCTTGGCGCAGCGCCGCGCCGTTGCAAGGGGGGGCGCGCGGGGCTACATGCCAGCGCCTGCCATGACCGAAGCCTCAACCCTGCCTATCCTGTTTGTGCCTGACAAAAGGCTCCGCCTGAAGGCGCGCCCGATTGGCGATGCCGATGGGGATATCGTGCGGGCGCTGGCGCCCAAAATGCTCGCCACCATGTATGCCGCGCCGGGCATTGGCCTGGCCGCGCCGCAGATAGGTGAGGGGCTGCGCCTGATCGTGCTTGATATCCAGCCCAAGGAATCGCCCGCACCCCTGGTGCTGGTGAACCCGGAAATCATCGCCGAAAGCGCCGAATTGGCGATGCGCGAAGAAGGCTGCCTATCGCTCCCCGGCCAATACGCCGATGTGACCCGCCCCGCCCGCGTGAAGGTGCGCTATCTGGACCTGACGGGCGCGAAGCGGGAGATTGAAGGCGAGGGCCTGCTTTCCGCCTGCCTTCAGCATGAGATTGACCATCTGAACGGCGTTTTGTTCGTGGATCACCTTTCCGCGCTCAAGCGCAATATGATCCTGCGCAAATTGGCCAAGGATCTGAAATCCCAGCAGCGCGGGTGAGCAGACCCTTGCGCCTGGCCTTCATGGGCAGCCCGGATTTTTCTGTGCCTGCCTTGCGCGCGCTACACGCCGCCGGGCATGAGATTGCCGCGGTTTATTGCCAGCCGCCGAAACCCGCCGGGCGCGGGCAGAAGGAAACGCCCTGCCCCGTGCATCGCGCTGCCCTGGAATTGGGCCTGCCGGTGCGCCACCCCGCGCGGCTGAAGCGCGATGAGGCGGAACACGCGGCCTTCGCCGCGCTTGGCTTGGATGTGGCGGTGGTGGCGGCCTATGGCCTGATTCTGCCCAAGGCGATGCTGGAGGCTCCGCGGCGCGGCTGCCTGAATATCCACGCTTCCCTGCTGCCGCGCTGGCGCGGGGCGGGGCCGATCCAGGCGGCGATATTGGCCGGCGATACCGCAACCGGCATCACCATCATGCGCATGGAAGAAGGGCTGGATACGGGGCCAATGCTGCTGAAGGAAGCGGTGCCGATCTCGCCCGCCACCACCACGCCCGATTTGCACGACGCCTTGGCCGCCATGGGCGCGCGGCTGATCCTGCGCGCCTTGGATGAAAACCCGCCCGCCACGCCTCAGCCCGAAGCCGGCGTGACCTATGCCCCGAAACTGACCAAGGAAGATGGCCGCCTGCATTGGGCCGAACCGGCCGAGGCGCTGGAACGGCGCATCCGCGCGCTCAACCCCTGGCCCGGCACGTTTTTCATGCTGAAGGGTGAAGCCATCCGCGTTTCCGCCGCCGAGCTTGAAGCGGGCGAGGGTACGCCCGGTGAGGCCCTGGATGATGCAGGGCTGATTGCCTGCGGGCAGGGGGCGGTGCGCCTTCGGCGTTTGCAACGCCCAGGCCGCGCCGCCATGCCGGCGGAGGCGTTTTTGCGCGGCCTGCCCATCCCCGCCGGCACGCGCCTGGAATGACGCCATGCCCCGCTATGCGCTGAGGCTGGAATATGATGGCGCGCCCTTTTGCGGCTGGCAGCGCCAGGATGGCTTGCTTTCCATCCAAGCCGTGCTGGAAGAAGCCGCCGCGCATTTGAATGGCGGAGAAGTGCCGCCCGTCACCGCCGCCGGGCGCACCGATGCCGGCGTGCATGCCGAAGCGCAGGTGGCGCATCTGGATTTGGCAACAGACCTGCCGCCTGAACGGGTGCGAGAGGCACTGAATTTCCACACCCGCCCCCACCCGGTAGCGGTGACCGGTGCGGCGATTGTCGCACCTGATTGGTCCGCCAGGTTTTCCGCCATTGGCCGGGCCTATCGCTACCGCATCCTGAACCGCCCGGCGCGCCCGGCCTTGGATTTGGGCCGCGTGTGGCATGTCAAAAAACGCCTGGATGCGGCGGCGATGCATGAAGCTGCTCAGGGGCTTTTGGGCCGGCATGATTTTTCCGCCTATCGCGCCGCATCCTGCCAGGCGAAATCACCGCTGCGCACGCTGGACCGCCTGGACGTGACGCGCCTTGGCGATGAGATTGAAATCATCGCCGAG